>JBFGLD010000098.1:0-10256 GCA_041576335.1 Anaerolineae bacterium
ATCGAAATTGATGTGAACCGCGACCGAAATACCCTGCTGGTTCACCTGCGTGATCAGGCTCCGCCGTTTGACCCGACCACGGTTCCGCCGCCTGATTTAACCGTGCCTCTGGAAAAGCGACCCGTTGGCGGAATGGGAGTTCATCTGATGCGGCAGTTGGTGGACAAGATGATTTATCGTCTCACGCCTCAAGGCAGCAATGAACTGATCCTGGTCAAGGAAGATTTCGCCGCTTGAAATGCTGGCAGCAACCGTAAATTCGAGCTTTAGATCATGACCCAAGCCTTTAAGTATATCGGCAAAGGACGCCCCCTGATCGACGGGCGAGAAAAAGTGACCGGCCACGCCCGCTATGTGGCCGATCTCAAGCTGCCAGGCCTGCTGCACGGGCGGCCGGTGCTGAGCCCGCACGCTCATGCTAAGATAGTGTCGGTCGATAAATCGAAAGCAGAAGCATTGCCGGGAGTGGTCGTGGTTCTGACAGCAGCGAATTTACCCACCAGGGACCGAGCGATTACCTCACGCAGCAGCGCTGTTCTGGCCAAGGAGAAAGTTCTTTTTGTGGGTCAGCCGGTGGCAATTGTTGTAGCGGAGACGCCGCTGGCTGCGGCTGACGCGGCCGAGTTGGTCGTCATCGATTACGAACCGCTGCCGGCGGTGGTCGGTCTGCGCGAGGCCATCCGGCCTGATGCGCCGACACTGTGGCCTAACGGCCTGCCGGCGGGTGAGGATACGAGCAGTATCCACGCCGTAGTTGAGCGGGAGGAGAAGCGGGGGGCCGAAAGGTTGAACAACGTTTCGGCTGAAAGTCATTTCCAGCGCGGCGATATTGCCGCGGGCTTGGCCGAGTCGGACATCATCATTGAGCGCACCTACCACACCAACCTGATTCACCAGGGCTATTTGGAACCGCACGCTTGCGTTACTGTGCCTGATCCTCTGGGCGATGGTCTGACGATCTACACCAGTACCCAAGGCAAGTATATGGTGCGCGATGAGGTGGCCAGGCTGCTGTCGCTGCCCGCCCGGCAGGTACGGATTGTGCCGCTAACGATTGGCGGTAGCTTCGGGGCCAAGTACGGCATTTTAGAGCCGTTGTCGGCTGCTGCTGCGCTGGCGTTGCGGCAGCCGGTTAGTATTGTTCTCTCCCGTACCGAAGATTTCTTGGCTACCACGCCCGCGCCTGCTTTTTCCATCGAGTTGAAGACGGGTGCCAGGCAGCATGGCACGGTCACCGTTTTGCAAGCCCGCGTTCTGGTCGATAATGGCGCCTTCAATTTTAATCACGGCGGCATTGCCGGCATGCTGCTGGGCGGTATTTATAGATTTCCCCATTTCAAAGTTGAGGCCTATGAAGTCAATACCAATACCGCGCCCGTTGGTGCTTATCGTGCCCCCGGCGCGCCCCAAACCACCTTTGCTCTCGAAAGTAACATCGACGAGATGGCCGCCGCGCTTGATATCGATCCGCTCGAATTTCGGCTGCGCAATGTGGCCGAAACCGGCGATTTGACCGGCACAGGTAAACCGTGGCCGCCGGTCGGTTTCAAAAAGTGCCTCGAACGGCTAAGAGCGCATCCTGCCTGGCAGGAACGTAAGACAGGAGACTTCGAGGGGATTGGCCTGGCCATTGGCGGCTGGGCGACCGTGGTGGGTTCGGCCGAGGCGGTTTGCCGCGTCGACACGGATGGCACGGTCAGCCTGGCCCTGGGCCATGTCGACGTGACAGGCAACGACAGCAGCTTCGTCCTGATCGCCGCCGAGTCGTTGGGCGTTAAGCCTGACGACGTGGTCATCGTCCACGGCGACACGACGGGCGGACCGTATGGCCCGATGAGCGCCGGCAGCCAGGTTACTTACAGCGTGGCCGGGGCTGTTGATACGGCGGCCCGCAAGGCGAAGGCTAAACTGCTCCAGGTGGCGGCGGATTATTTTGAAGCGGCTCCGGAAGATATCGAGTTGATCGACGGCAAAGCCTGGGTCAGAGGGGTGCCCGATAAGACGGTACCCATCGGAAAACTGGCCGACATCGCCCGTTCTCAACGCGGAGGGTCCGGCCCGATTATCGGCGACGGGCAGGCAGCGATCGAGCAAAATGCGCCGGCTGTAGCGGCGCATCTGGTTAAGGTTAAGGTTGATCCGGAGACGGGCCAGGTCCAACCCCTGCACTACGTCCTGGTACAGGACGTTGGATTTGCCATCAATCCCACCCTTGTTGAAGGACAACTGCACGGGGGGATGGTTCAGGGTCTGGGCATTGGCCTTCACGAGGCCGTGATCTATGATGAGACCGGGCAGTTGTTGAGCGCCAGCTTCATGGACTACGCTTTGCTTCGTATGGATGATGTTCCTTGTTTAGAGGCGGTTCAGGTCGAAAACCCGTCGCCGCATGGCCCTTTTGGCGCACGGGGGGTAGGCGAACCTCCGATCATCGGCGGGGCTGCCGCCGCGGCCAATGCTGTCAAAAATGCTACGGGGGTGCGAGTTACGACCCTGCCGATCCGGCCCGAAGTACTGTGGCGCAGCATGCGCAGCCGGTCCGATAAATGATAGACAAGTTTTGATGGCATGACCCGACTTGAACGGTCTTTCCGGGAGAGCGCCAGGATATGACGGACTTGCCCCAAAAAGCTCAGGTTGTCGTCATCGGCGGTGGGGTGATGGGCGCCAGTACGGCCTATCATCTGGCGCTGCGCGGCTGCCGGGATGTCGTTCTGCTGGAACGAAACGCTGCTTTCGGAACCGGGGCCACCGGAAAGGGTGCCGGCGGCATCCGTTACCAGTTCAGTACGGAGATCAACATCCGGCTGTCGCAGCTTAGCCTGCCGATGCTGGAACGGTTTGAAGCGGAGACAGGTCAGACCATCGATTTACGCCGGCCGGGGTATTTGTTTTTGCTGACCGATGAGGCAGAGGTCAAGCTATTCAGGCAGACTTTGGAACTACAGCACCGGCTCGGCGTACCGACCGAGTGGCTGAGCGGTGACGACGTGCGGCGCCGGCTGCCAATGCTGGCCGCCGACGATGTTTTGGCCGCCACATTCCACGCCGGCGATGGCCTGGCCGATCCCCATGGCGTCGTCAGCGGCTACATCCGGGCCGGACGACGATTAGGCGTACGTGCCTTTGCCGATGCGGAAGTTATCGGCATCGACGTGCAGGCCGGTCGTGTGACCGGGGTGCAGACACCGCAGCATCGCCTCAAGTGTGACATCGTGGTCAACGCGGCCGGGCCCTGGTCAGCCGTTGTTAGCCAGATGGCCGGCATTTTCCTGCCGGTGACGCCCCTCCGGCGGCAGCTGCTGACCACAACGCCGCTCCCTGAAATTCCGGATGACTTCCCCGTCGTGATTGATCTTGCTCGGGGCTTAGGCTTTCATCGCGAGGGGGATGGCCTGTTAACCGGCATGTCTAACCCCAACGAAATACCCGGTTTTGACGAACGCGTAGACAAAGATTGGGAACTGGTTCATCTAGAGGCTGCCATCGAGCGGCTGCCGCTGTTGGTGAGGGCAAAGCGCTTAACCCATTGGGCCGGTTTATACGAGGTCACCCCGGACAACCATCCCATCTACGGGGCGGTCCCCGGCCTGGATGGCTACTACGTGGTATCCGGCTTTTCGGGACATGGTTTTATGCACGGCCCGGTTTCCGGGCTACTGATGGCCGAAATCATTTTGGATGGGCAGGCCTCCTCCCTTGATGTCTCCAGGCTGGATTATCAGCGGTTTTCCGAAGGACGCCTTATACGAGAGAGCAGCGTCATCTAATTTGAGTTTCTGCCGCCGGGCCGGCCTGAAATTGTCGGTTCGACGTGTGTCAATTCCTGCCGCCGGCCTGTACCCTGTAAAAGACTTGCCAAAGTATACAGAGTGGGATAGTATAAGGCGCATTGTTCATCAATTCGCACGACAAATTAGGAGGGAAGAGAATGAGACAAAAAATTTTGATCGTTGCAGCTGGAATGTTGGCGCTTCTCGTCGTCGGGGCTTGCCGTTCGGAGCCGGTTGAGATCACCGTGGTTGAGACGGTGGAGGTCGAAAAGGAAGTCATCGTCGTTGAGACTGTCGAGGTTGAGAAGGTCGTCGAAAAAGAAGTAACCGTTGTGGCAACGGTTGAGGTTCAAGTGCCGAGTGAACCGGAACAAAAAGAGTACGTCCTCGGCGTGGTGCTGCCGTTTACCGGACCCCTCGGCTCGTTTGGGGTCGGATTTCGGGATGGAATCGAACTGGCGGTTGAGCAGATGAACGCTCAACTCGAAGCGTCCGGCTCCAGCGTCCGCTTCAGCACGGCCAGTGCCGACACCGAAGGGACGCCGGATGGGGCAGCTAAAGCATTTCAAACGGTTGTTCAGACCAGCGGGGCCGAGGTGGTCGTGGGACCATTGTCGACGAGCGAAGTATTAGGAGCCAAGCAGTTCGCCGATGAGAACCAGATCACGCTTGTGGCCCCGGCCTCCAGCGGTAACGCGGCGGCTATTCCGGACGATTTCGTCTTCCGGGTGATGAATCCCCCCGATACCTTTGCCGCTCAAGCTTTTGCCGGGATTGCCGAAGCCCGAGGGTATGAGAATATCGTCATTTTGCATGTCGACGATCCCTTTGGTAATGGCCTGGCTGAGGGCTTTCAAAAGCTGTTTGCGGGTGACGTGACGACCGTCAAATATGCGCCAGACCCGCCCGATCTCTCGAGCGAGACGTCGAAGGTGAGTGCCGAAGTGACCGCGATGTCCGAAACGGGCTCAACGGCTTTCTTCTGCATTTGCTTTTTAGGGGATGCCCAAAAGCTGCTGCAGCAGGCTGTCGTCGATCCGACCCTGCGCACCGTCGATTGGATGGGTGTCGAAAACTTGAGAAATCCTGACCTGCTCGGCGACCCGGCTCAGGCCGAGTTTTTAGCCGACGTAAACTTCACCTCCGTCTCCTTCTCCGCCACGGAAAACCCGAACACCCAGGCATTTATCACGGCTTATATGGAAAAGTACGGTGAGGAGCCGGGCCCTTTTACAAATTATGCTTATGATGCGGCCAATATCGCCATGCTGTCGATGATGGTTGCCGGCAACGATGGGGCGGCAGTTAAGGAGATTGTTCCTTTCATTGCCGGGCACTATATTGGAACCCAGGTACAGACCTATCTGGACGAAAACGGCGACCAGGCTGTCGCCAACCTGGGCGTCTATCAAGTTGCCGCGGACGGCTCAGATTTTGTCGAAGTTGGTCTTTACGAGGGAGCGTCCGGTATTGTCACCCTAGCGGAACAGGCGGTACAATGACGACGATTTGCCCACGCGCCTACCTACGAGACGGCTTCTGATTGAGGAGAGGGCGGGCGCGGTCTAAAGATTTGAGGCAGACGTAGTTCGGTGCCGCCCATCAGGCCCTGACGGCGGAAGATCATGATCAGGATAATCGTCGTGGCCACGACGATTTGGCTGAGACCATACAGCGGATTACCGCCTACAGCCAATATGGTTTCAATTCTGCGCAGGAATTCCGGGGCGAGAGTCATGAGGATTGCCCCAATCACCGACCCACTAATGCTGCCCATGCCGCCGACGACCAGCATCACGACCACGTTAAAGGTAATGAGAAAGGAAAAGGAACTGGGGGTAATGGCCGTAATTTGGTGAGCCCACAGCGAGCCGGCGGCCCCGGCGAAAAAGGCGCTGACCGCAAATGCCAGGAGCCGGGTCCTGAAAACGCGGACCCCCCGAGTCGCAGCTGCCAGTTCATCCTCACGAATGGCAATCATGGCCCGCCCATAGGGCGAGTTGACCAACCGCCAGACCACGTAAATTGTCACCACGGCCCAGCCATAGGCCCACCAAATATTCGTCAGCGAGGGGATGCCGTTGATACCTCGTGCGCCGCGGGTAATACTTTGCCAATTGTTAGCCACAACGCGCACAATGACCATAAGCCCGAGCGTAGCTACAGCGAGGTAGTGCCCGCGCAGCCGTAGCACAGGAATTCCCACGAAAATGGCGATTAAAACGGCCAAAAGCCCGCCAATGATTGTTGCCACAATAAATGGCAGGCTGAAATCTTTGAGCCAGGGCGGCAAACCGATAATGGCCGATTTGTACTGAATTGGCAGGGTCAACAGCGCGGCACTATAGGCACCAATCGCCATAAAAGCGGCATGCCCTAATGAGAAATCGCCGGTAAAGCCGTTGGTCAGGTTTAGGCTAACCGTGAGAATGATATTAATGCCGACAATGGCCAGAATACGCAGGTAGTAATCGTTTAGCGACCGATCGGCCAGGGCCAGCAGGCCTATCAGCACGATAAGGTAGACCACCGCGTTCCGATTTAGCATCGTTAGGCTCTTTCTTCAATTGAGGTGCCGAGGATGCCGTTGGGTCGGATCAGCAGCACGATCAGCAGCAGGGTAAAGACAAACGCATCTCGGTAGCCGGAGAAGGCCGGCGGTAAAAAGCCAACAAAGAAAATTTCGGCAAAGCCGAGCAGAAAACCACCCAAAACTGCACCGGGGATAACTCCAATACCGCCGATTACGGCGGCTACGAACGCTTTAAGCCCGGGCAAAAACCCCATAAACGGTTCTACGGTGCTGAATTGTGCTGCCCACAGAAAACCGGCCACTCCGGCTAAAGCCGAGCCGATCGCAAAGGCTGTGGCAATGACCTGGTTGATGTTGATCCCCATCAAATGGGCGGCACGGAGGTTTTCGGAAGAAGCGCGCATGGCAATTCCAAGACGCGTTCGCCGTACAAACAGGGTTAGGCCTACCATCAGCAAGATGGTCAGCGTGATACCAAGCACGTCAACCGAGGTAAAGCTGATCCCTTCGACCTTATAAATTTGCTTAAAGCCGGCTGGTAGACGAAAGGGTCGCGGCTGGGCCGTTAGCGTCATGATCGTGCCATTCTGAATAAGGGCGCTGACGGCCAAAGACGTGATGAGCATAGCCACTTCGGGCGCACCACGCAGCGGACGGTAAGCGATGCGCTCGACCAGGATGCCTATCAGACCAATCAACAACATTGGCATCAAAATGGCTGCACCGAGGGGTAAAAAACTGTTGGCCACAAAAGCCAGGGCCAAATAGGCCCCCCACATCATAAGGTCACCATGCGCAAAATTTATCAGGCGCAAAATACCGTAAACCATGGTCAGTCCGATGGCGACCAAGGCATAAACACTCCCCAGATTCAGACCGTTGATAAATTGTTGCCCAATATAGGACATTGAATACACAATTATCCTCCCAGGTAAGCGGTGCGCACTTGTGGATTTGTGGCTAATTCGGTCGCCGCGCCGCTCAGCCGGATTTGGCCGGTTTCCAAGACATAGGCTCGATCGGCCACGCGCAGGGCTTGGTAGGCATTTTGCTCAACCAGCAGAATCGTCACCCCCTGTTGGTGGAGTTCTTGAATCACCTTAAAGATACTTTCTACCAACATCGGGGCCAGCCCCAAAGACGGCTCATCAAGAAGTAACATGCGGGGGCTGCTCATCAAGGCCCGACCTATTGCCAACATTTGCTGTTCTCCGCCGCTGAGGGTGCCGGCGATTTGACGCTGGCGCTCCTTTAACCTTGGAAAAAGTTCGTGGACGCGCTCCAAATCACGTCGAATGTCCGCCCGATCCCGGCGGTTGTACGCACCCAGAATTAGATTTTCGGTGACCGTTAGACGGCCGAAGATCAAGCGGCCCTCGGGACAGTGCGAAATACCCCAACTTACAATTTGGTGCGGCGCAGCCGAACTCAAATCGCGGCCCTCAAAGACCAAACGTCCGGCGCGTGGTCGCAGAATACCGGAGATGGTCAGCAGCGTCGTACTTTTTCCCGCGCCATTGTTGCCGACGATGGTGACCAGTTCACCGGCTTCCACTGTCAGGCTGATTCCGCGCAAGGCCTGAATATTACCGTACGATACGGTTAGGTCTTCGACTTCAAGCATCGTCAATGGCCCGCCTCTTGTCCCAAGTAAGCGGCGACTACTGCCGGGTCACGCTGAATGCCACTAGGTTCACCTTCGGCAATGACTTGACCGTAATTAAGTACTTGGATTCGAGGACAAATACCCATAATGACCTGCATATTATGCTCAATAAGCATAATGGTTAACTCAAGCTGTTGGTGTAGATTCACAATGAGCTGCATTAATTCTTCAGTTTCGTTCAGGTTCATACCGCCGACCGGCTCGTCCAGCAGCAATAGATTTGGAGCTAAGGCCAGGGCGCAGGATATTTCCAAGCGGCGCTGCTGGCTGAAGGTGAGGCTTTCGGCCGGGGCATCTCGCACGTCGTCTAGGTCTAACAGCGCCAGCAGCTCGCGCGCTTCGTTTACGAGGCGGCTTTCGCTGGCCGTAAAGCGGGGCAGGCTTAGTAATACATTCCACAGATTCACCTGCTGGCTTGTTTGCAGGGCTACTTTGACGTTTTCCAGGGCCGACAGCGGCTTGAATAACCGAAGTTTCTGAAAAGTTCGGGCCATGCCCAAGCGGGCAATGAACTCTGGCCGGCGGCCGGTCACATCGACACCGCTAAAGTAAATTCGTCCGGCGGTAGGTTTAACGACGCCGGTTAGGAGATTAAAAAGTGTAGTTTTGCCCGCGCCGTTTGGCCCGATAATTCCCAGCAATTCACCCTGGACCAAATTAAGGTCATAGTCACGCACCGCTTGTAAGCCCCGAAAGGACTTGCTCAACTTATTGACTTGCAGCAAATATGGTTCAGTTTTTTGAGGCATGGCTCGATTTGAGGTTGAGTCGCGGCGAAAAGTGTACGGGCATCGGTCAATTTAGAAGGCTCGATTATACCAGAATGCGGGAGGATGTCAAGGCATTTTTAAAGACGGGTGCGTTCCGACTTTAGGAAAGCACAGGGGGCGCGGGGGTATCCCCCGGTTCCCCGCTGGTTTGCCCAATTTTCTATAAATCGGGCACCTTTTAAGGACCCGAACCTTTGACAATTAAGGTAAATATTAATATACTTTGAGGCGTTCCCCCGGCTCTAATTTAGATATTTACCGCTTGTACTTTGGAGCTTTTTGGGTTAATCGTCGGAGAGAAAGGAGGTGCAGTCGCCGTCAATCCCCAATATTCGATCTACAACACCATGAAATACAATATTGGTAACCTTTGCAAGTCGTTTATTAATTAAGAACTATGGAGGAGAAACATGTATACCCTGAGAAGTAACCGGCTCATTTTGTTACTAAGTTTGCTCGTCACCTTGGCGCTGTTGGCCGCCTGCGGTGGCCAGGCTCCGGCCGAACCGGCCGCCCCGGCCCCGCAAGAAGAAGCGGCCCCGGCCGAGGAAGCCGCCCCGGCCGAGGAAGCGGCCCCGGCCGAGGAAGAAGCGGTCGCGGCCGCGCCGGCCATGGTCGAAGACCCCTTGGGTACGGTGGTCATCGCCCCGGGCGAGCCGCTGCGCATCGCCTCAGCCCTGGTCATTGCCGGGCCCAACGAAACCCTGGGGGTCGACTCCCAAACCGGGGTGGAAGTAGCCATCAAACAGCGGGGGGAGCTGTTAGGCCACCCGATCGAACTGCAGCCGGAAGATGACGGCTGCTCGGCCGAAGGGGGCCAGACCGCGGCCACCAAGATCGCCTCGGACCCGTCGGTAGTGGCCATTGTGGGGCACAGCTGTTCGAGCAGCTGCACCCCGGCCGCGCCGATCTACGACGATGCGGGCATGACCATGATCTCGCCCTCGTGCACGGCCCCGGCCCTGACCGGGGAAGGGACCCACGTGGCCAGCTTGCTGCGGACGGCCCACAACGACAATGTGCAGGGACGGATCATGGCCGAGTTTGTGTACAACGAGTTAGGCTTGCGCACGGCGGCTACCATCCACGACGGCAGCCCGTATGCGGAGCAGCTGCAGCAGGTGTTTGTTGATGTGTTTAGCGAGTTGGGGGGTGAAATCACGGCCCAGGAAGCGATCAACGTGGGCGACACGGATATGCGGCCGGTGCTGACCTCGATTGCGGTGGCCGAGCCGGAGTTTCTGTACTACCCGATCTTCATCGCCGAAGGGGGTTTCATCACCACCCAGGCCCAGGAGATCGCCGGCTTGGAGGAGACGGTGTTGGCCGGCGCGGACGGCATGATCTCGCCGGACTTTCTGGCGGCGGCGGGGGAAGCGGCTGAGGGGATGTACATCAGCGGGCCGGACCTGGCTTTTAGCGGGGCGACCTACCAGGCCTTTAGCGCCGATTATGAAGAGATTTTGGGGCAGGGGCCGGTGAGTGCCTTTCACGCTCACGCCTATGATGCGGCC
>JBFGLD010000099.1:0-10245 GCA_041576335.1 Anaerolineae bacterium
ATGCAGTTCATCTCAAATTTTTACATTTTTAACGCCCTCATCACCCTGGACTGGAAGGTATTCAAAGATGCGATCACCCACCTAATTCTACCGGCAGTTGCCCTAAGTACAATTCCTATGGCCATTATCGCCCGCATGACCCGCTCCAGCCTGCTGCAGGTGATCGGGCTGGATTATATGCGCACCGCCAAAGCTAAAGGCTTAAGCAATTGGCGAGTTAATATCGGCCACGGCTTGCGAAACGCCTTGCTGCCAATCATAACGATTATCGGTCTCCAGTTAGGCACCGTGTTTAGTGGCGCAATTCTCACGGAGACCATCTTTTCCCTGGCCGGCGTTGGCCGCAGTTTGTTTGAGGCCATCACGGCCCGAGATTTTCCCATCATCCAGGGCTTCACCGTCGTCATCGCCGTCGGCTATGTTTTTGTTAACCTGCTGGTCGACATCTCTTATGCGTTTCTGGACCCGAGAATTCGGCTTGAATAAGCTGCAAGGCAATCAAAAACCTGCGCATTTAATCAGGACATCAAATTTATGGCTACTACAATAAACCGGGTCCTTTCGTTAGGCTCCAAGGCACAAAGATCTGAAAACTTGTGGATCGTCGCGCTGAGGCGGCTTTTTCGGCAGCGATCCGGGATAGCCGGGATGATCATCCTAGGCTTTTTGGTCCTGCTGGCGATTTTCGCGCCGCTCATCGCGCCATACGATCCAAATCAAGTATTGATCGGCATTGAGAACGTTAAAAAGCGCGAGTCGCCGTGTATTCACCTGTTAGGCTGTTCGACCGACCGTTCGCAACATATTATGGGCATCGATGGGAATGTCCGAGACGAGTTCAGCCGGGTTATCTTTGGGGCGCGAATTTCACTGTTTATCGGCTTTGTAACAATCGGATTTGCGATTGTCGTTGGCACCATTCTGGGCGCGGTGGCCGGGTATGTCGGCGGCTGGACCGAAGACGGCATCATGCGGGTGATGGATGTGGTTCTGGGTTTTCCGTTTTTACTTCTGGCCATTGCCATTGTTAGCGTGTTAGGGCCGGGCCTGACCAACGCTATGCTGGCCATTGCTATTGTCAGCATTCCCGCCTATGCCCGGGTCATTCGCTCGACGGTTTTGTCGGTAAAGGAAGAAGAATACGTTTCGGCCGCCCGCTCGATTGGCAACAGCCCGCTGCGCATTTTGTCGCTGCACGTCTTGCCCAACGCCCTGCCCCCGCTAATCGTGCAGGCTACGTTGGGCATAGGTACCGCCATTTTGGAGACTGCCGCTCTCTCATTTTTGGGGCTCGGCGCCCAACCGCCGACTCCCGAATGGGGCGCAATGCTTGCCTCCGAACGCAACCAGGTTTTTAGCGCCCCGCACCTGGTCTTTTTCCCGGGATTTGCCATCATGATTACCGTGCTGGGCTTCAACCTCCTGGGCGACGGCCTGCGAGATGCGCTAGACCCGCGGCTGCGCCTGTGAGGCGAGCGCAAGGTGACAAAAAAGGCAGGGCGGTTGAGTGCCTACCCTGTCTTTTTTTCATTCTAGACGTCTCCTGTTGATCCAACCTCGAACCCGGCCAGGTTTTCCAGGGCTTTGATCAAAATATGGTTCCCCTGGTCACCCAGCCCCTGGGCCTGGAGGGTGCGATACAAATCAAGGATCAGGTTGGTACCGAGCAGCGGTACGCCCAACTGGTCGGCGGCCTCGCGGACCAGGCGCAGATCTTTGAGCTGCAAGTCAACTGTAAAGCCGGGCCGCCAGTCGCGCTCGATAATCTGGGGGCCGCGGTTCGACAGCATCCAACTCCCGGCTGCACCTGCTTCGACCGCGCTTAATGTCTTTTTCAAGTCGACCCCACCGGCCTGGGCCAGCAGCAGAGCCTCGCACATGGCCAGCGCATTACCAACCACCAAAACCTGGTTGACCAGCTTGACGGTTTGGCCGGCCCCAATGACGCCGACGTGGGTGATGGTTTGGCCCATGGCCTGAAAAACCGGCAGCGCCCGCTCGAAATCCCCGGCCGCACCACCGACCATGATCGACAGCGTTCCGCGGGCTGCTCCCTCACTGCCCCCGCTGATGGGCGCATCGAGCATGACCACGTCGTGTTCAGCCAATGTTTTAGCCAGCCGCTTGGTAGCCGCCGGGCTGATGGTACTACAGTCAATAACTAAACTACCCGGCCTGACCCCTTTGATGATCCCTTTTTCACCTAAAACAAGCGCCTCCACATCGGGCGTATCGCTGACGCAGACTAAAATAATATCGCTGCGAGCGGCCAAATCGGCCGGATCGGCGGCAGGCTGGGCACCGGCTGCAACTAACGGTTCCATTTTGCCGGCAGTACGGTTCCAGACAATCAGGGAGAAACCGGCTTTTAACAAATTGTGGGCCATCCCCTGCCCCATTATGCCCAAACCAATAAAACCAATTTGCTCTGGCATGATGACTCCTTTGTTGAACTGAATTTCACACAGCCCCCAATTTTACTTGACGTCGCCGGTTCGCACAAGCGCGGCAAGATTTTCCTCTCTTTGCCAAATCACCAGCTCACCTGTAGAATAGTCGCCTGCACGCTCAAAAAACCTTAAGATAATTGAGGGACTTCAAGGCTATTGCCAAAGGAGCAGCAAATGTTATATCGTACGTTAGGGGTCAGCGGCTTACAAGTCTCGCCCCTATGCTTGGGAACGATGAACTTTGGCGGTCCCACACCGGCAGCTGAGGCAAACCGGATCGTCAATTGGGCTCTCGACGGCGGAATCAACCTTATCGACACGGCGAACGTTTACAACGAGGGTGAAAGCGAACGGGTCGTGGGTCGAATCTTGAAAGAAAATGGCCGGCGAGACCGCGTAGTGCTGGCGACCAAGGTTTATAACGCCATCGGCGAGGGTCCCAACGACCAAGATCTGTCACGCTATCACCTCATCAGAGCCTGCGAGGACTCGCTGCGCCGTTTACAGACCGAACGTATTGACCTTTTGCAGCTCCATCGCCCTTCGGCTGCTATTCCCCAGGAGGAAACACTGCGGGCGCTGGATGACTTGGTCCGGTCCGGAAAAGTACTGTACATTGGCTCCAGTACATTTCCGGCCTGGATGATTATGGAAGGATTGGCCATAAGCCGGCAAACCAATTGGGTTCGCTACACCAGCGAGCAGTCCCCTTATAACCTGCTGGATCGCCGCATCGAAAACGAACTTCTCCCGCTGGCTCAAAAGTACAAGCTGGCAATCTTACCCTGGTCACCTCTGGCCATGGGCATGCTGGCCGGCCGTTATCTGCCCGGTGAGGCAGCCCCGTCCGGTTCGCGCTTGGCCGAGGGGCGCAATATGATGGATTTACGAGTAACCGAAGCCGGCCGGCAAATTGGGGCTAAAATGGTCGCCTTAGCCCGGGAACGCAATATAACCGCTTCACAATTGGCCTTGTTGTGGTGTAAGGATCAGCCCGGCGTCACTTCACCCGTCATCGGGCCGCGAACGTTGGCCCATTTACAGGATGCCCTGCCGGTTATGGAAATGACCCTGGCCGAAACTGACCGGCCGATTTTTGATCAACTCGTTCATCCCGGCAACGCTGTTTCCGATTTTCACAACACTGCCTGGTGGATGAAGGCCAGGATCGGATAGAGAGAGCGCAGAAGTTAACGATTCCTTAATTCAGAGTGTAATGTTCAGGCCATAAAATAAGCCATGTGACGCTAAGAGGCTCTTGAATTCACACCGTGTCCAAGCAAGTTCTATAAGCTCTACCGGGTCTGTCCTAAATTTTTGGCAAAGACTGGCCGGCCCAGTCTGGAAATAAGCGTTCTCTTAACTCGATACATTTCTCTTGAAGACTGGCCCAGTCTGGTATTACTGAAACTCGCCTAAAATCTGGGACGCACCCGCTCTACCCGGAAGCTTGACTCGGAACATTAATCGCCTCGAATAAGCCGGCATTGTTCTGCATTTTGTTTCAGTGGGCGGTTTGGGGCTTCCGCGAAGATAATATCTCGGACATTAGAAACACTCTCTAAGATTTTGAGTTCCATTTCCATGGTTATGACGCTGCCGATACTTAAACCTTTTGCTCGACTTTGGTCTCTTGAAGACGGGGTGGCCATGGTGGTTACAGATTTGCACGGCGACTGGGACGCTTACCAGCGTTATCGCGACCGATTTGTCGATTTGCGGGCCAGGGGCCAGGCAGATTATCTGATTTTAACAGGTGACCTTATCCATGGCGAAGCTCCCGGCACCCAGGATAAGTCGATCGAAATTGTGCTTGACGTTATCGACTTGCAGATCCAGTATGATCAGGCCGTAATTTACCTGATTGGCAATCACGAAATGCCGCACATCTACGGTATCAGTCTGGCCAGGGGGAAACGGGTTTATACACCTGATTTTGAAGCGGCGTTAACGCGGTGCGGACGTCGAGCTGAGGTCATTAGCCTATTTGACTCGCTGCCCTTCTTCGTACGTACCCGAGCCGGGATTTGCCTGGCTCACGCCGGCGCCTCGGCTCCCATTGCTGCACCGAAGATGTTTGACAAAATCTCCAATTGGAGTCACCGTGATTTGCTGGATTGGGCAGACGCGGCGCTGGGTTCTCAGAACCTGGAATTTTTGCGGGAAAGTTATGCCAGCCGGCATAATATTCCTTATGACGTGCTGGTCCGGTATTACCTGGCCGTTTCCGGGCCATCCGACCCCCGATACAACGACTTGCTGAGAGGTTTCGTGGCCCGCACTCACGCTACATTTGATCAAATATTATGGCCGGTACTTTTCACCCGCTGCGAAGAGACCTACGGCCTGACCGACTACGCTATTTTCCTGGATGCGATGCTCAAAGAGTTATCCTTAGATTACTTCCCGCAGCAGTTTTTAATAGCCGGCCATATGCGTATTCCCGGAGGATTTCAAATTATTGCCAAGCGACATTTACGTCTCGCCAGCGGCCCACACGCGACCCCCCGCAAAGCCGGCCGCTATCTACTGTTCGACACCGGTCGTCCCGGCCAGGATATGGATGACTTATTGGCCGGGCTGGCAAGCGTTTACAAACCCCTGCCATACAGCTCAAAATGAAAAGCAGGTAGCGGACATCCGATGCCAATTTTTGGTTCCAAACTTAACCCGGCTTGATTCCCCGTTTGATTGAGGCTAGTCACCTTTCGCCAAACTTAGCCCTATCGGTTGCGGTTTTGGCCGCCTTCGTAAAAACGTTAATAATCACAAGTGCCAGTGACTATAACATCAAGACATTTGAATTCGGGCTGAGGAGAAGACCTTCCATCAAAAATGCAATTATGTTATTGGGGGTACAGCTGTGCCCAAATAAACAACCATCCTCAGACGCCAGCAAACGTTGTGCCTGAGGATGATTATTCAAATTACCAGAGTCTGCTCTGCCTGGCAAAGGGTGGGCTTATAACTACGAACAGGCTGGCATAAAGAGCTTACTTCTTGAAGACAGCAGGTAGGTAGAGTCTGGCCACTACGTCGTCATCGAGGATAGTCCCTTGGCCCAGTCCTTTTCCTGGGATGATGCCGGCCCCCCCTGTCGGATTGCTCAAGCTAACTAAGAAGGTCTCGTCCGGCTCGGCCTTTGTGTCGCCGTTGACCAAAATGGTTACGTTCTGTGTCGTGACGCCGGAAGTAAAAGTGACTTTGCCGCTCTTAGCAACATAATCATTGTCGGTCGTTTTGGCTGTGCCTGCGTCGGACGTGCTATAGTCTACGGTCACGATGCCGGCACTCGCCATTGACAGAGTCACGGCGAAGACAGCAGGCGTGGTGCCGGTGTCCCCCTCCGTAACCGTGACGTTGCTTATGGCAATACCAACATCGTCATTAACGATGGTTCCGGTGCCCTGGCCGGTCGCAATCGTCGCCCAGCTCGGGTTACTGAGGACAACACTAAAATTCTCGTCCTCCTCACCAGCCTTCGTATCGCCGTTGACCACCACCGTGATTTGTTTCTGTGTCTGTCCGGGGGAAAAGGTTAAAGTGCCGCTGGTGGCCACGTAGTCGTTATCGCCTGTTGTGGCCGTGCCATCGCTGGTGGCAAAGGCTACCGTGGCGGTTGTCGGTCCGGAGGCCGACAGCGTGACGTCAAATACCGCATTCACCGTGCCCGAGTTACCCTCGGTGACCGAGGTGTTGTTGATGTTTAGATTTGGCACCGATACCGGCGAAAATTCGTAAGCGCCAATGTCGCACAGGCTTGTGCCCACGCCGGCTTGATCCGCCCGGGCTGTCCCACGCTGGTCGAGGGCAGCGCACGTCGCATCGTTACCGGCATCAACTGCCGGGCTGCCGACAAGCAGGGCCTGGGTTTGCGTGTCGCCGCCGTTATTTTGCAGAGAACCGAGCAAGGGGTTGACGTTGGTGACGTCACTCCCGATAAGGCCACTGCACCCGTTTGAATTACCGATCAAATTGGTACCCTGGGAAACCAGAGTAGCCGGTGACGGCGCTCCGCCTTCGTCTCGACAATCGGGAAAGGTGCCGTTATTGGCGGCGATAATTGAGTTAGTCAACGTAAACACCCCACCGCCACCGTTTGGGCCGCGATAGATGCCGCCCCCACTGCCGCCGGTCGTCGCCATATTGTTGGCAGCCGTCACGTTATTGAGGGTCACCCTGGCCGTGCTGAAGTCGGCGGCCACACCGCCACCATTAGCTGCCGAATTGCCGGAGACGGTTGTATTTGTGAGGTTCGTCTTCAAATCGCTGAACACACCCCCGCCGCGATCCAATGACGAGTTACCCGAGATCGTGCTGCTGGTTACGGTAACCGTGCTATTATCGGTCGCACTGCCCGTATTAAAAATACCCCCACCATTATCGGCTGCCGTGTTGCCGGAGATAGTGCTGTTGCTAATATTTATCGTACCCCGGTTTGAATTGGCAACGCCCCCGCCATCGTCGAGTGTTGACCCGTTGCCCGAAATGGTGCTATTACTGATGTTGACGGTACCGCGCCGGTTGGCCACGCCGCCCCCATCTCCGTTAGCCGTGGTGTTGCTGGATATGGTGCTATTGAGGATGGTTACGACGGTGCTGTTACTATCGGTGGAGATACCGCCGCCCCCTTGGCTGCTGTTATTACTGCTAATTATCACAGTGTCCAACGTGACGACGGCTCCCTGGCTGATATCGATCCCACCGCCGGTGCCGCTGATGGTAGAATTGCCGGTAATGGTGCTGCCGGTAATCGACATCGGCTGGGCAGTATAGATACCACCGCCGCTGTCAACGGTCGTGTTGCCGGAGATAAAGGAGTCGGTAACATTGAGCGTGCTGCCTGACTGGCTGTTAAAAATGCCGCCGCCGTTGGCCCCGGAACCATTCGGCGCCGTAGTACCATTATTGGCAATTGTGCTGCCGGTGATATTCACGGTACCGCCGCCGGTGTTGGCAATACCACCCCCATCCTCACCGGCCCCGGTGACCACGTTATCACTGATGACGGCAGTATTGATGATGAGCGTCGCCGCCGAAGCATTGAAGATACCACCCCCATCGCCCGTAGAACTACCGTTTTGGATGGTCACGTTGGAGATATTAACCGCGGCGTTGGTTCCGGTAATGTGCAGCACCCGATCAAGGTCGTTGCCATCAATAATTGTCGTAGCCGCGCCCGCACCAGCGATCGTCAGCTCACTTCTGATGTCGAGGTCACCTGTAGCACCAAAATCCTCGCCGGCGCCTGTCAACGTCAACCCATAGGTTCCAGCTGGCAGGTTTATTGTATCATTAATATCGTTACCGGCAGCACAAGCATCCGTCGCCGTGTTGGTGTTGGCCGCAATGATCGCTTCTCGCAGGGTACAGTTGCCGTTGACGGTATTATCGTCATTAGTAGTGTTAACCGCTATGCCCGCGGCCTGAGCCACCGGGACGGCGGGACCGTGTAGATGCGGCAAAATCAATTGTAGCAACAAAGCCACGATGGCCGCTAATCTGAACATATGCTGCCCCGACCGGCGCGACGCCCGGCGCAGGGCCAACCCTAATATTCCGCCAACCAAAATCAGCCCGGCGAACCTGGTTACTAAAGCCAAGTGTGCCGGGCTGCTGCTAAGCAATACTAAAATTCCTGCGACGCCAGACAACGCCACAGCAAGCGCGAAAACCAGGCGTCGCATCTTGACAGTGTTAACCCTTATCATCATTTGATTCACCTCCAAAAAATAAGAACTTTCTCGAAAAGTCTCTCTGACCGGTCGCTGCCGGCTCAGGCTTCATATTACACGCGCGTAAAACGTGGAACGCGAAGATATAGTAATCCACCTTAATAAATCGCACAAAAGATGGTTGGCTCCACGAACGAGCCGGAAATGTCTAGCCTATTCTTAGTCTACCCTTTACCAGCTACGTATACTTTCCAAAACAACACAATGACTGTCTCTACGCGTCGAGCTCTGTTCAACCGTATAGCGTTGGGGGCGCGGGCGAGTGGCTTGAATAGGCAGGCTGGACCATGCTTAGTACTGTGTGGCTAGTGTAACATGATAAAATTTGAATCCGGTTTGAGAAATTGTTCTAATCGACTATCGGCGGCCGGAAAACTGATCGGCCGGCAAATTAGATATGGGGTGGGCAAACCGCCGGGCCAGCACTACACCGGCCAGGGCTAAAAGCGCACCCAGCCATTGCTGGGGGGTTAGCGTTTCGCCCAGCCAGAACCAAGCGGTCAGGAGAGCTATTGGCGGAACCAAGTTGGAGTAAAGTGAGGTACGAGCACTACCCAAACGTGAAACCCCGTAATTCCAAAAGAAGTAGGCCAGGGCAATACCAAAGATACCGGAAAAAATCAGGGCCAGCCAGGCCGCCGGCGGTACGCCGTCCCAATTCAGGCGAATGAGCGATGGTGTGCTCAGCAGAACCAGCGGAATCGTCCCCATCAGCGTGCTAAAACTGGTCACAGCCGCGGAAGAGTAATGACGCATCATGGGACGGCTTAGCAGCGTATAGCCTGACCAACAAAGCGTAGCCAGCAAAATCAAGAGATCACCAGAGAAGGTTGCGCTGCCAAAGTGAAATTTGGCCTGGCGATCGCTTCCCATAATGATCAGGGTAATGCCCAGCAGCGACAGCCCCACGCCGGCCCAGCCGCCTGCCTCTACCCGCTCGACATTGGCAATTGTGCCAACTAAAGCCACCCAGGCAGGCACCGTGGCCAAAATTAGCGAAGAGTTATCGGCAGTCGTGTTGGCGATTCCAAAAACGAAAAAGACCTGGTAAGCCGTATTACCCAACAAACCCAGGCCAATGAGGTATACGATGTGGCGACGTCGAAAGTTAAAACGATGTCCGGTGGCGTGAGCTAAGATAAACATTGTGGCTGCGGCAATAACAAAACGCAGCCCATTGAAGGCTAAGGGTGGCAGAGCCGCCAAGGCAAACTTAACCACCGAAAAGTTCACGCCCCAAAACAGGACTGTCAGCAGCAATAACCCATCGGCCCCGCTTAAGCTCAGGGCCTTCAGTTGCGTTAGGTGCTTGGAGTCAAACATAGTACATTGTTTAACCCAGCCCTGTACGTATCAAGGCCTTCTCTTTTTTTGTCTTTGAAATGACTCAATCATTTATTCGGCACAACATACCCCGAGCCACGGGCTTTATCCATGGCCACGATGGCATTCTCAACCGTCAGTAACACGATTGTTTTGGTTGCTTTAAGGTGACCTGGCGCAATTGCGGTCAGAACCGCAGCCACAGCCGTAGTTTCATCGGGAGCCTCATAGATTACGATACCATCATATTCACCTAAGGTGTAGTAGAAATTGAGCAGCCGGCCCCCGAGCTTCTCCAATTCTACGCGCAGAATCACACTCCGATCCTCCGGATTTCTGACAAAGGCTGCCCACGCTTCAGAGGTGTAAGAAAATTGAGTCATAAACAACGACATGACGTTCCGCCCCTTTCCTCACAATAATAATTATGCACCGGTCACCAACAGTAGGTCTATCACCGAGATGACCCAGTTGAGCAGCAAAATGACCGGCACTTTTTTAATGTTCCGGCGCCGGCCATCTGCGAGCCTCATAAACAAGTCGCAGCTGTAATTGGCGGTCGAACCCGGTTACGCTTTGTGGTGGGGATAGCCTAAATCAGCCAGGTCTGCGGTGATTTCATCCAAAATAGCCGGATCGTCAATGGTCGCGGGCATCTTATATTCAACACCATCGGCAATTCTCTTCATCGTACCACGCAAAATCTTGCCGGATCGCGTTTTCGGCAGCCGTTTGAC
>JBFGLD010000100.1:0-10245 GCA_041576335.1 Anaerolineae bacterium
GGCACCACCAAGGCCCAGGTGCGCCATTGTTTGGAAATCTGGAACCAGGGCGATAACCATGTTACCGGTCTGTCAAAGGCGTACAAGCTCGAATTGGGCAGCGGCTGGTACGTGCCCGCCGGCTTATTGCACGCGCCGGGCAGTCTTTGTACCTATGAGCCGCAGTGGGCCAGCGATGTTTTTGCTATGTTTGAGTCGCTGGTGAATGATGCGCCGATTGACTGGTCTCTGCTGGTCAAAAATGTGCCCGCAGATAAGCATCGCGATTTGGATTTCATCATTTCCATGATTGACTGGGATGCTAACACCATTGCCGGCCTCAAAGAGACTTATTTCCGGCCGCCGCTACCGGTGAAACCTGTGGAGAAGATGGAAAGCGAAGGCTATATCGAAAAATGGATTGTTTACGGTAACGAATTTATTGCCGCTAAGGAATTGACGGTGCTGCCCGGTCGAATCGTCGCGATTAAAGATGCCGGACCATACGGGCTGATTACGGTGCAGGGCCACGGCACGATCGGAAGTTGGCCCATTGAAACCCCGACCCTGATTCGTTTTGGTCAATTAACCCACGATGAATATTTCGTCTCAGCTCAAGCGGCGCACGAGGGCGTAACCATTCACAATCCCAGTACTTGCGACCCGATTGTAATGCTCAAGCATTTTGGTCCCAATCCCACCGCGCCTAAAGTCTAGGCCGCCTATCAAGCATGGCCACCGGTCCCTATTTTAGGCGATGGGTCGATGAACGGCGAACCAACAACTTGGCTTCAAGCGTCCGCCGGCGTGGAGGCATATCAGGGTCGCTAATGCGTTCCAGGAGCATCGTCGTGGCGGTCAGGCCAATCTCATACTTGGGTTGGGCAATGGTGGTTAGGGGTGGGTTGATGAAAGAGGCCAGGCGGATGTCGTCAAAGCCGACCACCGATAGGTCGGTTGGAACTTGTCGTCCTAACTCCTGGGCGGCGCTGATAACGCCGACCGCCATCAAATCGTTGCATGCAAATATGGCGGTCGGTGGCTCCGTCATCGCCAGCAGGTACCGGGCTGCCCGGTAGCCGCTGTCATACTCAAAGTCACCTTTAACGATGAGCACCTCGTCGATAGGAATTTCACCCTCGCGTAGAGCGTGTCGATAGCCGGTGACTCGGTCTGCGCTCATCGTCAGATCGGAAGGGCCCGTAATACAACCGATGCGACGATGGCCCAGCTCAACCAAGTGCTGGGTCGCGCGCCTGCCCCCCCAGGCGTTGTCAATCTGAACCGAGTCTAGCGCGATGTTTGGAATATGGCGGTCTACCACCACTAAGGGCACGCCCCGTTTCTGTAAGGAATATATGTGCTCTGAGCTTTTACCCCCAGCCGCCAAAAAAAGAATACCATCAACCTGCTTCTCAGTTAGGGCGTTCGTATAGAGCAGTTCCTTGTCCTGATCACCGTCAGAATTGCACAGAGTGATGGTGTAGCCCCGTTCGAAACTGGCATCCTCGATCCCTCGCACGACCTCGGCAAAAAAAGGATCGGCGCTATCCGGGACAATAACGCCAATCGTGTATGTTTCTTTGCGGCGCAGGCTTCGAGCCAATACATTGGGTTGGTATCCCAAGTCAGCCATAGCCGTCAAGACCCGCCCGCGCGTTTCGTCACTGACGATCCGGGTCTGATTGATAACATGGGAGACGGTCGTGATAGACACGCCAGCACGCTCTGCTACGTCACGCATTGTTACGACAATAGCGCACCTCCCCGCAAACGATTGCGCAACCGTTTGCGAGGAGTATACCATAAAGCAGTAACAGGCGTCAAAATAATCGTCCGGCTTCTTAGAATATTCGACTTTGAGGAAGGCTTAGCGGTGCGCCGATCGTTTTGAAATCTCCGCAAAATGTAATAGATTTGTAACGCTTTGATAAGTTCCAAGCAATAAGTCTGCCGTATCTTGGGGATAAGATATTAATTTAGATGAGTGAAAGGATAATTCCTATGATTTCGAATGATGCTTATCAGAGATTTGTCGCCGATTTGGAAAAATTGACCGCCGAGGTCAAAGATTTGATGAGTGAGCCGGACGCCGAAATAAAGTTCTTCCACGAGCTTGAGATGCTTTCTGCCCGGGAGGATCAGGTGCGGCAGCAGCTTGACAGCCTGAGCCAGGCCAGCGACGAAACGAGGGCTGCCCTCGAGACCGAAATAGAGCAAACCCTGGCTCAACTGCGGCAAGAATTTGAACAACTTACAGCAGCAGTCCACCAGGTTGAGGCCGGATCCAAAGGCTATGCTTCCGGAACGAGCGCAGAAGGACACGCCCATGTCGACTCAATCGGTTGGGCTCAGGGTACTGCCAAAGAGAAGCACGTGGAGTCAATTGGCTGGGCTCAAGGTACGGCCAAAGAAGCCCCCCACGTCAAGTCCAAGGGTTGGGCCGAGGGTTACAGTAAGGAAACATAAGGCTTAATCGGACTTAGAGGCCATTTGAATGTTCGGATTGAACGGACTGGCAGCGCTTAAATTGATGACAAAAGAGACGAATTCGAGCCATTTCTAGGTGCAAAACTGGCTCAGCACTGCCAGTCCTCACTACATCTCAGGTGACAGTCACCTGGCCTTGGTCTACTGCCGATGACCTTCATAGAATAACAAAGCGACCTGCCGGCAAATCTCTCGTTTTTCCGGAGTTAGCTTAACTAAAAATCAATCGGTGGACCCGGTCGACAATTTTTCGGCAGATCGGCCCCGGCAATTTTGAAATCGCCGCAGGTCAAAAAGCGGTGGTTGTTGGCGCCCATCCAGTACCCGATCAGGCCGACAACCAGTACGATGATGACCAGTACGATCTTCAGGCGGGTTTCAGGCAGCTCAAGCAGGTCTGCATTCACGATATTCACCACGACATAGATGCCATAGGGTAGGCAAACCAATAGGGCGAACACGCCCAAGCCAATCACCAGCCAATTCGTGATTTCGCTATTACTGGCGATTGAATTGATGGGCAGCAAAACTACTCCCAGGGTCGGCACCAGTAGTAATAGCTTGCCCCACCACGGTACCGGCACATCCCGTTCCGGGACCAGGAGCACAACCAGAAAAACCGTTGTTACCGTCACCCACACTGTAAAGATGTTGTGGTAAAAAATTGTTCCGTAAGCGCCAAGATTAAAGGCAATATGGACTTCTTGTAGCCTGCCCTGAGCTTCGGCTATAGGGACCAATTTATCCAAACAGAACGCATACACCTTACTCTCGACAGACACTTGTTTAGAAAGGGGCAGCAACTAACTGATTAAGTGTCAAAATTGTATTCCCCGAGCTATCTCTGACAGTGAGCTGGCCGTCTCGGATCTCAAATGTTGCGGACAGGGACAGGTTGCTGAGAAAAGTGGCTTCTTGTTCTATGATACCCTCAGGTTCTGCGCAAAGCTGTTGGGTCGCCCCTGGTGTGACCCTCCTGGTGATCTTAGAGACATATGAGCGGGACGAGCGAGCGTCTGACCTGGGATTAAAGCCGTCTGGCCAGCTTCACGCTGCCTGGTGCTGGTTGAACATAACAGACAGCGGGATTTAATGCAATCGGCCGGCGCTGATGAGGTTTTGCCTAAAGGTACCCCACCCCAACAGTTGTTAAGCAGCATTCACCAAACGGCAATAACTCCAAGGAGATAACTACTCAGGCCGGTAAACCCTTGCGAAGGTTAGACAACGTATCACCAGGAAGGCTATTCGCAACCTTCGCAAGGGTGGCTGAGTAGTAACCCAAGGAGATAGATATAGTGGTTAGTCTGCCTCGGCCGAGCTAAAACTGGTTTCACTCGCGGTTTCAGAGCCTGATTCCTGTTGCTCCATACGTTGGATAATCCGGTCTATTTCCCGTCCTAGGTGATCACAACGCCCGCCGGCGCATACAAACCTCGACGGCCTCGACAATGGCGCCCACGATCCAGCCATCGGCGGTCGCGCGGTCCGCATAGCGGTAGACCAGTTGGGCGGCGTCGATGTCTGACGTATCTTCGTCAAGCACGACAATCTCGATGACCGCGCGACTGTGTTGGTCAATGACGAGCTCGTATTGTTCGCCCAGCCTAAGCGGGCTGTCGGGAATGCGCGCCTCCCCGTTTGGCTCGAATGCCGCCAAGTCTTCAATACGCTCGTTTAAGGATCAATGGCCTTGGGCGCCATATCAGGATCTGAGTTACCCACTTGGTTCGTACGCAAAACCCATATCGAGGCCCCATGCTCGATAAACACTTCGGCAACGGCGTTGCTGGCCCAGCGCGGGGTCATGGCCCGCCAGCTCGACAGGCCGCGTAATATGTTGACCACAGGTCTCTCTTTGAGGGTGCTGTCCAGCAATTGAAAGTTATAGCGCCAGTCGGCCCGGGCCGTGCCAAGGGGTAGGAGCTTTCGCTTGAGGGCCTGCCCCAATTGCAGCAAGCGATCAAATCGTTCCGCCTGCTCCGGATTTCGACTCAGCATGGCCTCCACCAGCGGCAGCGCTTTGATCGTGATATCTAAATCCTTGATGGCAGCATATAGAGCCTGGTTCGAGTCTTGGGTACAGTTGTTGGCTACCCCAAAATAAACACCCCCGCGGCCATCGCCAATGCGGTAAAGCGGTAACAGCGTTTCCAATAGCGTGGCCAGCCGGCGGAGTGCCGAGCGTGGTCTGTCCTCGAATTCGTATGGCTCGGTAAAGGCATCTTGTTTGATCAAGATGTCACAGACGGGGCGGTACCCCAGCATGCCAAACTGGCGATCACCTAAATAGCGGGACCAGTGGATCGTCCCGGGGATCAGACCATCGGCGTTACTGGAAAAGACCTGATAATACTCAATGTCAAAGTGTAACTCGCCGGCCAACGGTTCGCGGATGACTTGGGCCGCTCCATAGGAAAAGTGGCCAAAGTAGAATCCGCCAGGGTAGGGGTAAGGCTCCTTTTTCTTGCCGGTGATACCGCCATAGGTGGTCACCACCAGGGCGCTGTCGCCTTCGCGCCACTGGGCGACGGCCGCCTGAGCGTTGTCACCATTAGGCCTGAGCAACACGGAACTGCCCCGACCTTTTTGGGCCGGGGTGTCTTTCCAAGCCAATTTTTTTACATAATTCATCGCTGCTTTTTGGCCAAAGATGACCTGATCCGGCTGGAGTCGCAGTAGGGCCCGAGGCGCAATGGCCTGGACCACAAAGACTCCATCACCAGCTTTAGCGCCATAGATGTACCAGCCGGTTGGGTTGAGGGAAGATTTTTCGATTCCCTGGCTGGTAGAACGATAAATATCAAAGGCATCGATCACGACCTGCGGCAACCGCACGCACTCTTCCGGTCCGTCGAATTGGCGGGTGGCGCGATTAAAATGCACTACCTGAAACATCTCTGAATCCTCGGGCAACGATTCCAGAAAAGTAACCAGACCATAATAGCGCCCCGTAATCTGCATTGGTTCACGGTTGATGTACAGGCTGGCCGCTGCGCCGTTCGCTTGACCCGCCTCAACCACGACCGGCTCGCGCAGGCTGACGTTGACGTCATCGTGGGGCCGGGCGCCGGCCAGCGACTCCAGCGACGTGACCAGCCCCCAATTTTTCAGCCGCTCCGGATGAACTAAGCCATCATTTAGGCTCTGCTCAGCTTCTTGGTCAAATATTACATCGCGAGCAACCGGCCAGACTCGGGCTTGGACCTCCGGAGCATCACTCCAACGCAAATTGACTACCTGACCTACCAAATCCCGGTGGGCCGCATCGGCGTGATGAACTTCGAAAAAAACGCCTTTCACCTGCCGGCGCTGATCAAGACTGGGCAGGATCAGGCGGCCCATCCAGGCGGATATCGGGCGATAGAGTTTCGACGAAACTGTCTGGTCTAAAGGATAGTGTTCGGGCCGATTGAAGGCCGCTTGTTGAAAGAGTTCGTAATTACTAGGCTTCCGAGTAGCCATAGTTGAAGTGTCTCCTGCGGTGCTTCACCACCGCCTTCAGCCACGACCGGAACCGGTTGGGCCTCAACCCCTAACCCGAAAGGTACCAAAACACCGTGAACTCCGGCCGGTTGCAGGATAGGGCCGGCCGGCTGAAGCACAACATTCAGGGCAATCACAAAGATAAGCCGTACGAGACCTAAGGCTAGCTGTTCACTCGGCTCGGACTCGCCGGACGACGTACCAGATTGCCCCGATTACGAAGGCCGCGACCAGCCCCAATACGATGAGAAGGTTGCTAAAACGACCGGCCTGCCACGAGGCTTCACCCTGCCGTTGGACCTGGGGCTGGTCCACCAATGCGGCCACACGCTGCTGCAAAGCCTGGACAATACGGCTGGGCCTGTTTTCGCCTTCGCCTTGTTGAGCCAGGTCGCGTGGATCGCAGGGCGGGCCAAAGGCGATGGTCACCGGCCTGAGCTTGGGAATTGTGGCCTGCACCGGCATGGCCTCACGCGCCCCGTGGATGTACACCGGTACGACCGTAGTTGAGGTCTGTTCCAAGACAATGCCAATCCCTTCCCGGAAGGGCAGCATTTTATCAGTGGTCGTGATGCGGCCCTCCGGAAACCAGACCAGGTTTTTCCGGCGCTGCAGGGCAGCCATAGCCAGGGCTAGATTCTTGATGCCCGTCCCGGCCCCAAATCGTTCGATAGGCAGCACCTGGGCCAGCCGGCTAACCAGCCGCATGAACGGATTGGTCAGCATAATATCGGCCGCCCCGGCCCAATGGGTCTGGCGCATATGGACATACGGCAGGGCCGCTGCGACCAGCGGGGCGTCGAGCATACTTGAATGATTTGGCGTTAGGACGAAGTTGCCCTCTTTGGGCAAGTTCTCAAGCCCGTACGCCTTTACCCGGAACAGCAGCCGGGCCAGCCCCTGATAGAGAACAAACAGCCCGGCGAAGAGCCGTTCTTGCCCCGGACTTAGCGGGCTGAGCCACGTTTTTTGAGCCTCGGTCAGCAGTGCTTCGGGCTCTTCAAGCGCGGTCGGCTCAACGGTTTCGCCGTCCCCGGCGGCCAGCACTTCCTGCAGCAGCTCCCGCACCGTGCTGATTCGACCAATAGCCTCATCGCTCAGCTCCAAACCGGTCAGGTCGCTGACCTGTAAGGTGAGCGTCAGCCATTCCAGCGAATCGATGCCCAGATCGAGCTGAGGGCTGGTGTCCGGGGTCAGGCCCTTATCGGGGTACCGCTCTGCCAACCAGTCCCAAACCTGCCGGGCTGCGGGCTCTGCCAGCAGGGCCTGGTCTGTTTCAGTCATATCGGCCAGGGCCAGCGGAGCCGCCGCGCCCGTATCCGTACGAAGGAGACCCTGTTTGGCTTCAGCAAAATAGGTTACCAAAAGATGACGCCGGATTTTGCCCAGGTTGGTTCGGGGCAGGGGCTGGTCGGTGATGGCATAATCGGCTATGCGCTGGTACGAAGGCAAGTGTTGGATCCGTTCGTTGACGGCTTCCCGGATGGCCTGGTTAACGTCTCCGTTTCGCAGCCGGTTGACTGCCTCGATTTCCGGCACAATCAGAGCCGCCAGCTGATTGTGCTGATACATCACCCCGATCTCCCGTATAAACTGATTCTGTTCATAGATTTCCTCAAGGGGATCAGGCTGGATCTTTTTGCCGCCTTCAAGCACAATCAAGGTCGAGGCTCGTCCGCTGATGTATAGGTAACCGCTTTCATCCAAATAACCGAGATCGCCGGTGCGAAACCAGCCGTCTGCGGTAAAGGCCTCAGCGGTCTTGTCCGGCAAGTTACGGTAGCCGGCGAAGACACTGGTGCCGCGGGCCTGGATTTCGCCTTCGGTTCGCCCGCTGCCGTTCGTCGGGATAGCGTCCTGTTCCGGTTGGACAGTGGGGTCAATCCGCAGGTCGATGCCCGGCAGTGGCGGGCCGGCGCTGGCCGGCTTGGGCGTGGCCGGGCCGGGCAGGTTCATGGTTAGCATCGGCGAGGTTTCGGTCAAGCCGTAGCCGATGGCCACATTCCAGCCCAGACCTTCCAACTTCCAGGCCAGGTCCGGATCCAGGGCCGAACCACCGGAGGCCAACAGCCGCACGTCAGACCCGACCCGGGCCCGCAACGGGCGAAATAAGCGTTGGCCAAGCTGCCAACCAAAGCGGTGGCGCAGCTTGATACTTGTGCCCAGCAGGGCCTCAAACACCGAGGCGAAGAGCGTGCCCCGACTCTTGATTTGTCCTTCGATTCCGTTGTAGACCGCCCGATAGACTCGGGGTACGCCGATAATGATCGTTACCCCGCCTTCGCTAAGAGCCCTTATGATTTGCGGACCCGTCAGCGATTGAGGCAGGATAATCGGCAGGCCAAAGGCCAGGGGGGTCAGCGTGCCGACGGTGAAGGGATAAACGTGATACATCGGCAGGGGTAGCAAAATGCGGTCGTCGTTCTGCAGGAGGTGGGCTTCGTGGACCGCCTGCAGTTGGAAAACCAGATTGCGGTGGCTCAACGGCACGCCTTTGGGCACCCCGGTAGTGCCGGAGGTGTAGAACAAGGCTGCCGGGTCGTCCGGTTGGACCACGGGCAGCGGAGTCGACTTGTCCGAAAGCAGCATCCGCCAACCGCGTTTATCCTCGGACCTAACGTCAAATAAAATCGGCCGGAGCTTATGCTCAAGGTCAAGCTGCTTGAGACGATTGAGATAGTCGGTGGTGGTAAAGATAAAGCGAGCCTCACAGTCGCGTAAGACCCGCTCGAGCGCCTCGGCTCTGATCTGCGTGTCGAGGGGTGAGACCGCGGCCCCGGCGCTGATCACGGCCAAAGCAGCGATGAGCCATTCCGGTCGATTGTGGGCCAGCACGGGCACAAACTCACCCTGTCCAACCCCTGCCTCAACCAGACCTCTGGCCAGTTGCCGGGCGGTCGCGGCTACCTCGGCGCACGACCAGCGGTTGATTCCGTGTGGCTGCATCTCCAGCACACACTCTTTGTTTCCTAACGCGCCGAGTCTTTCTATGAGTGATTGGAGAGTCTGTAATGAGTCCATTAAATAAACACCTTTTTTCCCAAGAATTTTGGTGGCCTAAGCCCTACAAACGTCTCCACGGCATGTTCTCCGACAAGCTGCTCAAACAGCTCAGGATCTTCAATTAGCGCTTTAAGAGCGTACTGTTCCGTCATGGTTTCCTTTCCCATGGGGTTAGATTGGCCTCACGGGACCCCGAAGGTCGTCTTGAGCGCGTCGATATAATCGATTTCAGCCTGGCTGACCTTTTCGCCGCTGCCCATAAAACCCTCGCCGGCGGCGTTGGCCACGTGATCGGTAACGTCGACGATGAACTGCTTGTAGCGCCGAGCCTCGTCAGCCGAGGCCACCCGGTCAACAACCTGGGCGGCCGCCTTGATCACGGCTAAGGCTTCGTCATAGCTTAGGCGCTCCCGC
Source organism: Anaerolineae bacterium (assembly GCA_041576335.1). Lineage (GTDB taxonomy): Bacteria > Chloroflexota > Anaerolineae > 4572-78 > J111 > JANQQF01. The sequence continues at coordinate 9,373 of JBFGLD010000100.1, forward strand.
CGCATCGATTGCTCGACCTGCTTGAAGTCGGCCAGCAGCCCCTGAATTAGCCGGTTATCCTTATATTTATCTTTGGACAACGCTTTAATGCCGGAGGCTAAGGCGGCTACTTCTTTGATGGTTTTGATCATGCCCGGCTGGCCTACGTTTAAGGTCAGATTGAGCGGCGCTTGCACAATGGCCTCAGCCAGCTGGGTCCACTCGTGGTCAGTGTAACCAGATTTTACGGTGGGCTCGCGTCCCGTGCCGGTCGCTTCAGGCACCGAGGCGAGCTGCGCCTCGAACTCAAGTTGTTCCCGAATATAGACTTCACGCTCATATTGGGCAGAGCTTTCCGAAAAATAGCGAACCGCCGCCGCGACCACGTGCGAGACGTCTGCGTTGGGCACCAGGGCTCTCATGCGTTCGATCTCTTCCCGCAATTCTGGGTCCGCATGTAGGTTGATAGTTAGTTGTTCAGTCACGATCTAATCTCCTTGAAAACCAGCTAGGGCTGTATTTTACCGTTACGACTCAATTTAGGCCAGATTGCCATAACACGCGGGCAGTAGGAAGCCATCAATCACCACCAGGCTGTACCCGCTGGAACGTAATCTCGTACGAAAAATGCACATTATAAAATGGCGGGGTGCAGCGAACCTCCGGCGTTGGACACACGCTGTACTCATTCTCAAGCCCGCCCAGTTTTCCCACAACGTCCGGGATGTGGGGGTACAGTGTGTTCATCTGATTGGAGACCTCGCTGGTCGTCTCGCCATTGGGGTCAGCGGCCACGTAAAGCTTGTAGGGATCGTAAGCCATCTCAATTTCGGCCTTACCCGGCCCCTTTGACCCCGTTATCACTTCGAGCGAGCTGCCGTTAGCGTCCTTGAC
>JBFGLD010000101.1:0-10207 GCA_041576335.1 Anaerolineae bacterium
CTCTGGTTCCGTCCTACCGTAGGAGGAAAGGAAAATTTAATGCCTATCTTACTTGCCCTACTGTTGCTGTTTTTGATAATTATAATACTCGGTTCAGGAACTTTCCTTTACTTGTCGGCCAAAGGGGTCGCGAAAATGACCGGGTTATTGAGTGTGTCATCCGTGCCGCGGCCTATAAAGCGATCGCTGCACGAATCGCGCCAGTATGGACGCCTAATCACCCGAACGGTGCGGCAATATCCTCCCGGGCCGCTGCGCGACCGGCTCAACCTGACCATCAAGCCGGTTGATGCCTGGTTGGAAGGCTTGACAAAACTGGAGAAGGGTCTGAACAAACTGTACAGCCAACGCAATCTGCCTCGGGAATTACGTCGAACGGAGTTTGAAATTGAGAGTCTGCGCCGGGAAGTGCAGGCGACCGGCTCAAAAGAAGCGGCTTACCTGCAGGAACTCATGGACAGCAAGAAACAGCACCTGCGGATTCTAAAGGAGTTACGGGCTTTCCACACCCAGGCCGAGTTAAAAATTCGCAAAATTGGGAGTGATTTGGGTGCTACTCATGCGGAGATACTATTGCTGACTGCCAGGGGAGATTTCAATGAAAATCGGCTCCATCGCCTCGATGAGAATTTACAAGATCATCTGGCCGGTATGCATGACATCTTGGCCGCGATGGACGAGCTTGGATACGGCAGCAGTTCGGCCAATTGGTAAGTTTGTTTGGTTGTCAAGTTAACATCAAAGCAAAGAGGGATGGCAGGATCCGCCACCCCTCTTTATTTTTCTCTAACCCTGCTTATATGTAGCCACCATTTTCTAGCTTGCCTAAAATAATCTCCAAACTTTCTTCCACGCTTTGGTCTTTTGTATTGACCACAATTTCGGGATCGACCGGAGGCTCATAGGGATCGCTAATACCGGTAAAATTAGGGATTTCACCGGCCAGTGCTTTTTCATATAACCCTTTGACGTCGCGCTTCATAGCCTCTTCCAGAGGTACTTCTACATAACATTCAACAAAGTTGGTCACTTCCTGACGGACCATATCGCGGGTCGCTTGATAGGGTGAGATAAAAGAGCAAAGCACAGCAACCCCGTTTCGAGCCAGTAACTTGGCCACAAATGTGACCCGCTCAATATTTTTGTCACGGTCTTCTTTGCTAAAGCCCAAGTCACGGGTTAATCCTTGGCGAACAATATCCCCGTCCAACCGTTCAACTCGTAACCCGCGGGCCTTTAACTCTTTTTCTAGCGGGATAGCCAGGGTTGTTTTACCTGCTCCCGACAACCCTGTTAGCCAAAGTACAAAACCTTTTTGGTCATGCCCGTTCTTACTAAACATAATTTGATGTCTCCTTATATCTTGACCTTGTCACCATTTTCGAAAATGACGACTTCGTCCTCATTTGCTAAGAGCAGCCCCTGCTTAACCAAATAATCAACGATCATTCGCGCATTATCTTCGGGTGTATGATTGATCGTGTCGAGCTTGAGCTCGGGATTTAGGGGAGGTTCGTAGGGGTCGTCGATGCCGGTAAACCCTTTGAGATCACCTCGCTCAGTTTTAGAGTAGAAGCCTTTGTTATCGCGCTCAATACAAACTTCGAGGGGCGTGTCTACGAAAACTTCGATATAGTTCTCGCCGACCATGCGGCGGGAGTCGTTCCGGGTGGCGCGATAAGGACTAATTGCTGCGGCAATTACGATGCCATTGTGTCTGACTAGCTCGCTGGCGATAAAGCCGATCCGGCGGATATTGGCATCGCGGTCTTCCTTGCTAAATCCCAGCCCTTTTGAGATGTGGGTCCGAATAACGGCTCCGTCAAGGACGGTTACCTGGCGGCCTCGTTCCAGGAGTAGACTGGTTAGGGCTTCGGCCGTCGTACTCTTGCCGGCCCCGCTTAAGCCCGTAAACCAAATACAAAAGCCGCGCCGGTGGCGCGGGGGTGACATTTTGGCCAGAATTGCGGCTGTTTCGGGGCGGGTAAACCAGGGCGGCAGTGGTTTGCCGTTAGCCAAATAATCGTTGCGTACTTGAGTTCCCGAAATTGAATAGATCTCAGAGCCCTTGGGAACGTCAGTTTCCTCCACATACCGATCTTGCTCCGGCAGGTAAGAGAGGGCCTTAAAAGGAACCATCGTGACCCCGACTTCATCGCTATGCTGCACTAACAGGTCCTGGGCATCATAGGGGCCGTAAAACGGTTTGCCGCTTGAGTCGTTGCCCGGGCCGGCGTGATCCCGGCCGACGATGAAGTGGTTGGCGCCATAATTACGTCGAATAATGGCGTGCCACACGGCCTCGCGCGGGCCGGCCATGCGCATGGCCAGCGGCAGGAGGGTTAAGAAAGCTCGTTTCGGGTCATAGTAATTCTTAATCAAACTTTTATAAATGCGGACTCGGGTGTAGTGATCAACATCGCCCGGCTTGGTCAAACCGACCACCGGGTGTAACAGCAGTGCGCCGTTGATCTCTTCCATCGCACGTTTGGTGAGCTCTTCGTGGATCCGGTGCAGCGGATTACGGGTTTGAAAGGCAACCACATTTTGGTGGCCGATCGCCGACAACTGAGTTCGAACCAGGGCCGGGGTATGACGCAATTCGGCAAAATCATAGGCTCTCGGCAAGTTGAGCACCGTGATTGGCCCGGAGATGTAAACGCGGCCCCACGTTTCCATCTCGGCTACTAAGGGATGGCGCGCATCTGTAGTTCCGCAGACGTAGCGGGCCTCGCGTATCGGGTTCCAGGCAAATGCCTCTTCAACTTGCATAATTGCGATCAGGTTATTTTTGTTATCGCGCAGGGCCACTTCTTTACCCAGGTGGAGCGGTGTGCCCTCATCGACGGGCAGGGTAATCGGCATCGGAAAGAGCATACCGTTGGCTAGGCGCATCTCCTCGACGACCCGGTCGTAGTCGGCTTTGCCCATAAATCGGTCCAGCGGCGAAAAGCCGCCGACGGCCAATAATTCGAGATCGCACAAGGCGCGGCTGGAAAGTTGAATCGAGGGTAAAGTGTTGGCTTTCTTAGTTAGATCGGGCCGTGCTTTATCATCTATCACCAGATTAACTAATTTGCCGCCGTAAGGCGTAATGAGTTTGTTGGACATATTCTTACCTCAACTGTATTTTGGCAGATTTGTTTGCAGAACCCTAATAGAACTTTTGGATGATCGGGCGTGATCGGCACTCATAAAAAACCGTTGTGATAGAATGATATTAAGCAAGGATCTACCGACAACGGTCAGAACAATATATGATTTTTTCGAAAAACGGTTATGTCTTGTAATCCTTACCCCGGCTCACGAACAACTTCCCAAGAAGATTGGGTAAAAGGCATTTGATTTGAGTCCTATTTTTGAACTTACCATCTTCATCCAGCCATGATGAACGTCAAGTTTTTGAAAACTACCATACTATACCATGTTCCAGTTTGAATTTGGTTTGAATTATTGTGTAGGAGCCTACTCCAGGTCGTATCACCACGCTTGGCAGCCTTGTTTGCCAAAGTTACCACCTAAAATCGTCAAATCCTGAATATCGACCAGGCCGTCGGCGTTGAGATCCGCCCGAGGATCCATCGGTGGTGAGCTTGAGGCGCTCAAACCAAGGTTGCTGCCAATAACGGTGGCATCATTTATTCTGATTTCGCCGTCGTCGTCGGTATCACCCCCTTCTAAAATTGTCGGCGCCAGCGTGATCACCTGGCCTTGGTTTACGGCAAGCGAAGTACAACTAGGTAGGTATTGGGCTGCATCAGCCTTGACATTGTAGCCACCACTGTGCAGGGCATCCACTTGGAATTGTCCGGTCACGTCTGTCTGCACGTACTTGCCCATCGAACCGGCTACCGCTACAAATATGTTGGCATGGTCATTTCGACCCTGGTAAGTAGCGGTTCCTTCGATACGGCCAAGGCTTTCGGGAATAGGAACAGAGCTGTCAAGAACGATAATCGAATTGCTGACAACAGATAGGGGCAGTTCAATCCCATGCCGGTCCGAAGCTAGGGGATCACAGCTAACGAGCGCCGTGCCGGGCGCAACGGCCTCGAAGATGAATTTGGCGAATGAACCGTTGCCGGATAGAGCCGGCGCCGGGTTTTTCTGGCTAAGGGCGCCAAACCAAGTGCCGGAGGTGGTCCCAATTTGCCTGCCTCCAATCTGGGGATCGGTAAAAAAGTCACCAAATTCAGCCTCTTGCCAGACTAAAACAGCCGTATCGACGCGGCAATTTAGCTGCAATTCGTAAAGCTCTCTAATCCCGTTGACCGCAACCTCCACTTCGACCGGATCGCCGGGATGCACTTGGGCCCGGATCGGGTTGATGCTAAGAGATGGACTCTCTGCGGTATTTCCCCGTTCAAAGGCACCCAAGTCGGGCCGGCCATCCGCTCGAGATTTCCCTTCAAAATCGTTGATAACTCCCAAATTCTGGCCGTAGTTCAACACTGGACTATTCGGCAGCGGGACGAGATCATCGGCCAGCCTGAGATCAACCTCGAAAAGATCGTGCTCACCTCTTAAAGGCTCGGGTCTGGCCCCCTCGATGTGTGACCAGGCATTGTAATCGGCCTCCCAAGCGACGTTGTTCGTCGAGCTCACGCCACTTTCACCGCCAATTATAATATTATTCTTGAAACTAATATTATTCGTATGGTAACTTCTGAGATAGATATCATTGTCATAGAAGGTGTTCTGATAAACTTCCACGCTCGAAACTTTGGCGATCCGTAGGGCATACCCCCCTTCCCACCTGCCGCTGAGGTTACTCGCTCGAGCCTCTTTGAAGATGTTGTTTCTGACGATCGTATGGCGCGGCCCGTCCGAGGTACCGGTCTGGCCCTTGGCTATCGTCAGGTGAATCGTGTTATCATAAAGGAGGTTCCGCTCGACGACGATTGCTTCGGCATCGTTGTGAAGGACAATGCCTGCGCCATTGGATCCACTAGCATCCTGCTCCGGGGTAGTTGGCCGGAACCCGTGAATAATGTTGTCGGCGATCACGACCTGGCTGACCTTTTTTACATCAACCCCATTTTCTGATACATTGCCCAAAATGCCTGTATAAGGCCGGTTGACCCAGAACTCATTGCCCACAATTTGGATTTCCTCGATTTGGGAGCCGGCCACTCTGGACTTGGACCCCAGTTGCACCCCATCCGAGCCGATGTCCTCAAACCGATTGCCCCGGATTACAATGTCTTGGGCCTTGTAGCGGACCGCCACCGCGCTCATCTCAAAGCCAATCTGCTCGCCCTCCTCATCTCGAAACGGAATCCCCGGCCGAAGGTGGTGAAAGTAGTTGTTTTCCAGCCGGATGTGGTTGGCATAGTGCGTGACTATAGCCGGCCGTTCACCCAGGCGAAACTCGCAGTTGCGGATGGTAATGTGCTCGGCCGGCACTGTCTCAGTGTGACCAAGGGCTTGGTGTTGACCCAACTGGACTGCCTGGGCCTGGGGCCGGTCAAAAATCAAGCCGTCGAGGACCCACCAGCGAGCGCCCTGGAAGTTAAGCGGTTGACCCTGGGTAAGGATCACGGTTTCTCCGGGATAAGCCGTCACGGTAATAGGTGCTTCTGGTTGACCGCTGTTTTGGCCGGTCAGGGTAATCCGCTCATTCCGGTAGGTTCCTTGTCTAACCATCAGGGTATCGCCGGGTTCGAGTTGTACCAGGGCGAAGTCCAATGTTTTCCACGGCTGCTCCAGGTTGCCGTACCCGGCCCGATCCTCAGCGTTTGGATGGTCGCTGTCTAGATAATAAACTGAGTCTTTTGAAAATGCCTGCGTACGTTGGATATGATCGCTAAATAACGGTAAAATAATCAACAGAAGAATTACTGCTAGTATCCTACTTTGCAACATTGGTTCCTCCCACTGTCGATTAGGTGAAAACTGCCCCGGACTTTATCATAGTATATAACAGTAAAAGGTTTGCCTTGAAGCGTAAATGATGCGGATTTTTGATCGCGATAATGCTAGGTAATGGCGGAAAAGACGTTTTAAAACTCTGTAGAAACTACCCAGTAGGCGAGAGGGGATAGTCTGTCGACTAGGGCTAGAACTTAAATTAACCCCACCTTTCAAACGAAATTCAAACTTTCTCGTGATATACTCCGAGATGTAATTATTGGTCAATTGCCCAGCACCAAATATGTGTTAAACTAAATGTATCTTGAATGATAGGTTGTTTTAGAAGTAATTTTACTAATTCTACAGGCGAAACGAGTACCCTGTCAAGAGTGACTCCGGAAATATAGCTGCAGAATTTGCCGGGTTTTGCCCAACAGCTTAATTTTGACTTTGCACTAGCTCTATTGTCCTATCAATCCCTTTGCTGGAAGCCGTTATACTATTGGTATGTAGTTAAGGCGCTATTTAAGAACGAATCGCCGATTTTTGTGGCGGGTGCCAATCGTAGTGGTACAACTTTGATGAGTACCTTGCTCTCGTCACATCCTAATATTGCGATGTCGTTTGTAGAGCCAAACCTGTGGACTCATTTTTACCGGCAATACGGTGGCCTAGGCCAGCCGGCTAATTTCGAATGTTGTTTCAATGCGATGCTGGCTCACAAAGGAGTTAAGTCGCTCAACCCTGAGCCCAATCGTGGTTTGATCCGTATGTCGCTCTTGCACACTTTGAAACACATTCGCGCTCGTTCTCCTTTTTCTTGTCGGTATCTGGCTCGTATGCTGCACCCTGCTTTGAGTGGTGAGCCTTATGACCGGGACGAGACAGCGTCATACGCTGATAGAGGAGAAGTACTATTGAAATAAGAAAGTCTTCGTATTAATTTATTAAGTAGCGACTTTTGAGAAAAGGCGAAATATGGAATTAAAAAACTATCTCTCCATAATGCTCAAGAAATGGTGGGTTGTTGTCCCAATATTTTTAATAACCCTGACCACGGCCATTTTTATGACGTACACCAGAGTCCCCATTTATAGTACTACGGCCAGTTTTGTCGGGGCGCCTATCTCCTCGCTTGGCGATGCCAAGGACATCACGTCCGGCTTGAGCATCCTGAGTAATCGGGAACAAATCCTTATTACCTACACTGAAGTTGCTTCGAGTCGCAGGCTCAAAGAGTTGGCGGCTGAACTGATTGGCCTGGACTCAACCGCCGGTTACTCGGTAAGCAGTGAGTTGATCAGAGGGTCAAATGTGATGAGGATCATGGTCCAGGGCCCGGATCCAGTGGTCACGCGCGATCTGGCCAACGCCGTCGGCGAGGCGACTATCGAATACGTTGAAGATTTATACTCGGTTTACATTCTGAGACCCCTAGATGAGGCAAAACTCCCTAAGGCCCCGATCAGCCCCAATATAGTGAGAGATATTTCATTGGCGGCCGTACTTGGCCTGGTTTTGGGCGTGAGCATGGCCTTCTTTATTTCATATCTCGAATCGGCGTCCGACTCTATGATCAATATTAACATCATCGATCATAATACCGGGGTACTTACCAAGGAATATTATCTCCAGCGGTTGAACGAAGAAATGGTGCGGGCCAAACGCAACGGTTATCCCTTATCTGTAGCCCTCATGCGGATTGAAAATCTCCAATTGATCCGGGGCTTCAATGCGGCCCAGGTTCGCAGCGAGGCTCTCAGGCACGTCGGCTTTTTGACCCGACAGCATCTCAGGGACGAAGATTTGGTATCTTATTTTGGGAACCATGTTTTTGCTTTCTTGCTTCTTGATACTTCCGGTCAACAAGCCCAGAGCCTGATGGAGTATTTACAGTCTCGGGTGGCTTGGGCTCCGTTTCAATCTGAGCTGGCCAACGTAAAGCTTAACCTTAGCGGTGTGGTGGGTCTGGCGGCTTATAATCACAACGGGACCGGGCGCGATCAACTGATAGATATGGCCGCCGAGGCGCTGCAATTGGCTGAAGTGAACGAGAGTGGGAAAATGTATATGAAGTCAGAAGATACGGCAGAGGTCAACCGCTCAGCAGCGTTCTAAATATTCTGAATATAAAAATACCCGGCAATCTGATGCACGAACAGGCCGGAACCACGTACAGGTTAGAACAGATGAAACAAACAATCGGTTTACGGTTGGTAGTCGCAATTTTAGCGGCATCCGCGCTTGTCGTATTTTTAATGTCGGCAGCACCCGTCTTTTCCCAGGCGGTCGTTATTGAGAACCCGCCGGCTCAGCGGCAGGTGCCCGCGCTGCAAGTAACGATCACTCCAACCCTGAGTTCCCCAGATATCGAAACCCAAGTGCTAGACCAGAGTGACACACCAACTTCGGAGGATATCGCCACGCCGGCGGTCGCAGAACAGAGCGATGGGGCCGCCACGTATGAGGTCGATTTCAATCAATTAGGCTATGATGAAGTTGTACTGAATAGTCCGGTCGGTAAAGCAGAATATGAGCTTAATCTGCCAAGTAATTGGCAGCTGCAGGAAGGCAGTGTTGTAGAGTTTGATATTAGTTTCCAGTATGTTTCCTTCGAACCCGCGGGCGAGTTACCCGCAAATTTTGGTCAACTTCGCGTAACCGTTGATGGCAAAACCGTAGAAACTTTTGCCATTGAAGCGCCTGAGCTTGATCACGTTCAATTTCAGGCTGCTTTACCGGCTTGGTCGGGCGATGATGCGACCCAACTCCAACAGAGACAACGCATCGAGCTCATCTTCGACGTTGGGGTTTGCCAGCTGACCCACAAAGCGACGTTGATTGTTCATCCAACCTCCTATTTCTCCCTAAACTTTGTCGAGCTACCGCTGGCGCCTGACCTGTCGACGTATCCATCCCCATTGTTTCAGCGATCGTTTGAACCGGACTCGATCGTCTTCGCTTTGCCAAGCCAGCCAAGCCCAGCCGAGGCTGCCGGCGCCGTATCTATTGCGGCCAAGTTAGGGGAACTTACCGGGAATCGAATGGTGATTAGTTCTACCCTGGATGTTGGTCTGGTAGATAATTTATCCACGGCTGCCGCTAATTTTGATCGACATCTGCTCGTCGTGGGTCAACCACAGAATAACCAAATGATGCCGCTGCTTAATCAAATTGCGGAATTGCCGGTTCGGCTGCACGAGCGGCAACTGAGTCTGACGACGCAGGGACCGGTGAATGTCTCACCGGGGCAGCCGTTTACGTATGCCTTTAGCGTAACCAATACAAGCGATGATATGAGAAATTTAGCGCTTGTCGATGAGTTGCCGGCTTCGGCTGAATTTGTTGATTGTACCCCGCAGTGCGAGACGGAGCCGACGGCTGGCATTATCACCTGGTCCGATCTGACCCTGGCCCCGGCTGAAACCGAAACTTTTTCGTTAACATTGAAAGGGACCGAGATCATCACCGTATCGTCTATTGAAAATATCGTGACCCTGGTCGATACGGATCTGGGCCCGATCAATGCCGATACCTTTCTGTCCGAGATCAGCGCTGAGGAGGCCGACGAGCAGCAGAAGCAAGTTTCGTCTCATGATACGAGCGACTTTTTCTTTACAGTAGATGGCAACGCTGTCGCCGAAAACGACGGTATTGTCCAGGAAGTTGTCTCGCCTTGGAATCAGAATCGGGCCGTTCTCATCGTCACCGGCTTGAATGACGAAGCTATCAAAAAAGCCGGGCAGGCTATCAGTTCCGAAGCACGATTTCCGGGGATGCGGGGCGCGTTTGCCGTGGTGCGAGATACGTTACCTCCGTTGCCTGAGTTTAAAACTACGGTCGCCAATGAAATCTCCCTTGAAGATCTGGGATATGGCGAGGAAGTAGTACAAGATAGACTTAATCGAAGAATCAATTATACCTTTTTTATTCCGCCAACTTGGAAGTTAACCGAGGATGCATATGTTAATTTTCGATTTAGCCATTCCCAACCTGTTGCCGGAATTGACGCTACCCTGACCGTCTTGTTTAATAACACACCGATTGGCAGCGCGACGCTTGGCGAAAATTCCGCGCTGGCCGGCAGCATCCAGGCAAACCTACCCGCCACGGCTGCAGAACCCGGCGGTCTGAACCGGCTTACAGCCGAGATTGCCGTTACGAGTAATGGCGAAGGATGTCAAAGCCTTCAGCAAGGCTTCTGGTTTGTGGCCAAAAGCAGCTCTAAGGTTTTTCTCGACCATAGTCAAGAAACCGGAACTATTCTGGCCTTGAATAACTATCCCTTTCCTTTCAGCCAGCAAGGCTCGCTGGCCGACCTGCTGTTCTTGCTGCCGGCGAATCCGACGATGAC
>JBFGLD010000102.1:0-10115 GCA_041576335.1 Anaerolineae bacterium
CCTTGCGGTCGTAGTCCCCAGGCGGGATGCTTAACGGGTTACCTACGGCTCACAGGGGGTCGATACCCCGCAAACCTAGCATCCATCGTTTAGGGCGTGGACTACCCGGGTATCTAATCCGGTTTGCTACCCACGCTTTCGTCCCTCAGCGTCAGAACTGTCCCAGCAAGCCGCTTTCGCCACTGGTGTTCCTCCCGATATCTACGCATTTCACCACTACACCGGGAATTCCGCATCCCTCTCATTACCTCAAGCCACTCAGTTTCTAACGACCTCTCCCAGTTAAGCCAGGAGCTTTCACGTCAGACTTGAATGGCCGCCTGCGTGCCCTTTACGCCCAGTAATTCCGGATAACGCTCGACACCTACGTATTACCGCGGCTGCTGGCACGTAGTTAGCCGTGTCTTATTCCTGTGGTACCGTCCGCTCTCTTCCCACAGAAAAGAAGTTTACAACTCGAAAGCCTTCATCCTTCACGCGGCGTTGCTGCATCAGGGTTGCCCCCATTGTGCAATATTCCTCACTGCTGCCTCCCGTAGGAGTATGGACCGTGTCTCAGTTCCATTGTGGGGGGTCGCGCTCTCACGCCCCCTAGCCGTCTTAGCCTTGGTAGGCCATTACCCCACCAACAAGCTGATAGCCCGCAGGCCCCTCTTGAGGCGCCGGAACTTTAGTCTAAGCTCTCTAACAACTTAGACATCTGGGGTATTAGCCGTGGTTTCCCACGGTTGTCCCCCACCTCAAGGCAGGTCACCAACGTGTTACTCACCCGTCCGCCACTTTCCACCCAATGCAAGCATCGGGCTTCACGTTCGACTTGCATGTGTTAGGCACGCCGCCAGCGTTCATCCTGAGCCAGGATCAAACTCTCCGTAAAGTTGTTTCTAAACTAAACAGACTCAACTGTTTAGCCATTAACGGATTGGGCCGATCACGCTAGCTTAATTCCTACTACTCTTCAGTTGTTAAAGTTCCTGACAAACAAAAACCGACACCCTTACACTATTTATGGATGCCGGCCGGGGCAAGTCAGCTTTCGCTCAAAAAAATTCTTAGTTAGGACTTAACCCCTTTTGACTTGTCAAAACGCAACTCTTTGATCCCCACTCTACCGGAGTGGTACATCTTTGCTGACTTGCAAAACCATGCCGATCAAGCCACAGTTTTTGTAGAGCAACTTATAGTTTACCACACCGCTTTACATTTGTCAAGTAGCTTGCTCTTTTTGTTGGGGATTTTTTGGTTACGCCAACGTTGTTTAAACGCGGGAAGTCCCCCCCGCGACAACGACAAGCATCATAGCACATCTTTAACGACTTGTCAAGGCTTTTGGTCCGAAATTTTTCTAGATTGCTCGTTCTTTTAAGGTTTTTGAATCAACGAAATTCTTACAGTTCACTCCGGCCGCTTAAGGCTCTACTTAACGTGATCTCGTCAGCATATTCCAAATCGCCTCCAACAGGCAACCCGCGCGCCAAATGCGTTACCCTCAGGTTTTGGGCCGCATCTAGAAATTGACGAGCAATGTACCTGGCCGTTGCTTCCCCCTCCAGATTGGGATTGGTGGCTATAATGATCTCCTTTACCTGCCCACTGCCACGAACACGTTCTGCCAATTCAACGATTCTAAGATCTTCCGGCCCTATTCCCTCCGTTGGCGCAATATGGCCATGCAATACATGATACAAGCCGTGGTACTCTCGCGTACGCTCGACTGCCAACACATCCAACGGTTCCTCGACAACACAAATTATTGTTTGGTCGCGGTTTTCATCGCTGCAGATGACGCACGGATCTTGCTCAGCAATATTAAAGCATTGCGAACAAAAATGAACTTTTTCGTGCATTTCACGCAGTGCTTCGGCTAAGGCCAGCGCCTGCTCCTTCGAATGCCGCAGCAAATAAAAAGTTAATCGTGAGGCTGTTTTTGGACCAACACCGGGCAAACGCGAAAACTCGTCAATTAATCTGGTGACAGGCGCGGGTGTTACTTGCATCGTTCCTCACATCCTTGACAATGACCACCTCGCCGGTGGTCGTCTCAACCAGTAGCTAAAATAAGCCGGGGATATTTAACCCACCCGTAATCGATCCCAACTCATCCGCGGCCAGCCCCTGTGACGCTTCAACGGCTTCGTTGACCGCGGCTACAATTAGGTCCTGTAGCATCTCTACATCTTCCGGATCGACAACTTCAGGATCGATCGTGATCGACATCAATTTTTGGTGACCCGTCATGACAACCTTTATCGCCCCACCCCCGGCGCTAACTTCTACGGTTTTATCACCAAGTGCTTCTTGAGCCTCGAGCATTTGCTGCTGCATCGCCTGCAACTGACTTGCCATGCCCCCTTTGGCACCACCAGGAACGTTCAGATCACTACCCAGGCTAAATCCTTTTCCTTTACCTTTACGTTTGGCCATATGCCATCCTCCTAATGTTTCGTTTTGTATAATCAGTTAGCTTGCAGAGTCAACTATTTTTCCGCCCAACTCTTGCGCTACCTTTAACAGCGTGGCCGAGTCCATATCTGCGCTGTCTTCACCATCCCCGGGGGATGTCGTCGAAACACTTTTTTCCGACAAGAACCGTACGGAAACCGGAAGCCCAATTATCCCCGAAAATGCTTCATTGAGCGCAAGACTGGGCTGTGGTTTCTCAAAGCGATCCTTCATCATATCTACCGTAATAAAATAAATTTCATTGCCTGAAACTTTGTATAGGCGAGTTTGGCTGCGCAATGTCTCCGCCATCAACTTATTTTTCTTTTCAATTTCGTCGAGTACGCTTTCGAAACAGTCTCGCACAGTCTCGATTGTCAGATCTTCCTGATCTATAGCTACCCCGGGTCGTGTTCCTTCCCTGGCCTGGGCGGGGAGAGCAATCATTTTTGCGGTTGATCGCGGCTGCACCACACTAGGGGCCAATGGTTCAGCACCCACTGCGGCAGGCTGAGCTACAGCCGTAGCGACCATTGCCGCGTCGACGAAAGCCAGCTCGAGGGGGAGTTGCGGCACCGTTAACAAGCCAGACTTTATATCTAGCAGCGCTTCATTAAATAGGGTTGTCGCCCGAATAATGGCCGGTGCATCCACTTTTGCCGCCTGGGCTTTCATCGTTGTCAACGTCTCCTCCGGCAGGTTGAGGCCAGCTCCGCCACCCAATTTGACCAGCATCACCGCCCGCAGGTATTCCACAATTTCACGAGCCAGCTGCCGCGGGTCTGCCCCATCGCCAACGATTTGGTTGATTAGATCGAGCCCGGCTGCAACGTCTCCGGCGGTCAACGCGTCCACCAGGGCAATAATCGATTGTGATGCAACAGCGCCCAGAACGGTCTGCACCAGATTTAGCGTAATCGTGCCACTGCCATAGGCCGTCAGTTGGTCAAGCAGGCTAATCGCATCACGCATCGAGCCGCTTCCCTGCTGTGCAATATATGCCAGGGCAGCCGGCTCCACCTCGACACCTTCCTGCTCTACGATAAACGCCAGCCGCTGCACAATATCATTTAGCCTAATCCGTCTAAAATCAAAACGTTGACACCGTGAGGTGATGGTCGACGGGATTTTCTCCGGCTCCGTTGTGGCCAGTACAAAAATGACATGCTCCGGAGGTTCCTCCAACGTTTTCAGTAAAGCATTAAACGCCGAGTTGGAGAGCATATGGACTTCATCAATAATATAAAATTTGATGCGCGCCTCGCTCGGACGAAAACTGACTTTTTCCCTCAAGTCCCGTATGTCATCCACACCTGTATTCGAGGCCGCATCGATTTCTATCAAATCGAGCAGACGCGCCTCGTTGATTGCCAGACAAATGTGGCATTGATTGCATGGCCGGGTCGCCGGATCTTCGGCGCGGCAATTAACCGCTTTAGCCAACAGCCGGGCCGTACTCGTCTTGCCCGTGCCGCGCGGCCCCGCAAAAAGATAGGCGTGGGCAACCCGCTCTAAATTAAGCGCATTGACCAGCGTTTGCGTGACGTGATGCTGACCGATTACTTCATCAAACGTCTGCGAACGCCATTTTCGGTATAAGGCTTGAGAGGCCATGACCGGAACTCTCCTCTAAAATTTCGCTGCAGGCCGGGGCCAAGGAAGGTATCCTCAATTGGTCAGATTTGTCTCCGACGCTCTCGCCGTCACAGAGACTTCCCTGTTTTCTAAGCCGAAACCAGGTTTCGGCAGAACTCCTAGAAACTCAACCAACCTGAAAGCCCTAGGCCCTTAGCGGTAGTTTACCACTCAAGGTTTGTTTCTGCAAGGAAAAAAAAGCGGAAACAGCATGGATTCTAAGTATCGCAGTAGAGACTGCAAGTTTGAACGCTGTACGTAGCAAACTTTTGCCTTAAATGCGCTCTAATGTGCCGCCTGCGCCTCGCCCACCTCGGCCCGGGTCCACCTTTTTGAAACAGTTCGCGAAAAAAATCGAGACGAGTACCTGCATGCCTGCACCCATTAGGTTTTACGTTTCACGTTTTAGGCTCTATAATGGCTCTCAAAAAATCAAGGAGCAACGTATGGGTATACCGCCCTTAATTCTGTTAACGAACGACGACGGAGTCAGCTCTCCCGGATTGCACGCTGCTGTTGAGGCGATTGCTGATTTGGGCGAGTTGCTTATCATGGCTCCCGACTCACAACAAACCGGTGCAGGCCGCAGCTATCCGGCCACTTCTGACAGTACCATCCACGTCACCGAAATTCCCCTTGGTCAGAGCCATCATCCCGCTTATAAAGCGGGTGTTTCGCCGGCCCAAGCTGTACTGCTCGCAGTAAAAAGACTGGCCTCGCGCCCAATTGCTTTGTGTATCAGCGGCATCAATTACGGCGAAAACATCGGTTCAGGTATAACCATTTCCGGGACTGTCGGCGCAGCTATTGAGGCCGCTTGTTTCGGCATCCCGGCCCTAGCGATGAGCCTGGAAACGCCCAAGGAGTATCATCTCAACCCGAGCGATGCCATCGACTTTCGGGTCGCGGCTCACTTCACCCGCTATTTTGCCGAACAAATCCTTACCAAGCGTTTGCCCGCAGGGGTAGACTTGCTAAAAGTGGACGTACCGGCCACCGCCAGCCCCCAAACGCCCTGGCGAACCGCAACGGTGTCACGTCAGCGCTATTATCAACTCGTCCACGGCCCCCGCAGCCAACCCGACGAACCACAAGACATTGATTATCGAATTAACATCCTGCGCGATATAGTGGAACCCGACTCGGATGTATTTGTGTTTGCCATCGAACGGTTGGTTTCAGTCGTACCGATCACTATCGACTTAACCGCGCCGGTTCCCTTATCCGAGGTCACCATGTTTTTTGACGGACGGCCGTAGCCTGGGGAACAAATCATATGCTGCCAAGACTCGCTGAAATCTTTTTTAATGTCATTACGCCCGTATTTTCTCTTGTTGTCATCGGCTACATGGCCGGACCCAGGTTAAATCTGGAGGCCCGAACGCTTTCAAGATATGCCTATTTTATCCTAATTCCAGCCTTTGTTTTTAACGTCATGAGTACTGCCGAAATTCGAGCCACCCTGGCGGTCCAAATGATAAGTTATATGCTCGTCGTCCATCTGAGTTGTGCTCTGCTCGGATTTTTGGTGGCACGCCTCCTGCGACGTTCGGCAGACATGGTCGCCGCCTACGTGCTGATCGCCGTGTTTGGCAACGTAGGCAATTTTGGTTTACCCATTATTGAGTTCAGGTTGGGCCAGGAGGCGGTCGCCGCGGCGACGGTCTATTTTCTGGTCATCAGCACGACCGCCTTTATTATCGGCGTCGCTGCAGCGAATTGGAACAACGGTGGCAGCCAAGATGTCATGTTAGCCGTGTTTAAGACACCTGCTTTAGTCGCCCTCGTCCCGGCCCTGTTCTTGAACTGGTCTCAGCTTGAACCGCCATTATTCGTGTCACGAATTATCTCCCTGCTGGCCGTGGCGATGGTGCCGACGATGCTCGTCGCCTTGGGAGTCCAGTTGGCCAGTGCCAGACATATCAAACTAACCCAAGATACCGTCATCGCCAGTGCCATCCGGCTGGTTGGTGGACCGGCATTGGCTTTAGTCTTGGTCATTCCTTTCAACCTGACGGGCGTCGAACGCGGAGCAGGGATCTTTCAGGCCGGCATGCCCGCCGCAGTTTTGACCTCGATTATTGCCCTGGAGTATAAACTGCTACCAGAGTTCGTAACGACCACCGTCTTATTTTCGACCCTGGCCAGCGTGGTCACCCTGACCGTGCTGCTGGCGATTGTTTGAAGTATTTAATAAGCTCTTAAGTTTTTACTTTAACCTGCCGTCCAGCCCAGATCAATCATCAATGGCGAACCGCTCATGGCCGACGCTTCATCGCGGCACAAAAAAGCAGCCAGTCCGGCCACTTCCGCCGGCTCTACCAGCCGCTTTATGGCCGCAGGTTTGAGCATCACCTCCTCAACCACTTGTTCCTCAGAGATGCCGCGGGTGCGGGCTTGAGCGGCGATTTGCTTTTCAACCAAAGGAGTCCGCACATAAGCCGGACAAATGGCATGCACGGTAATCCCGTGCGACCCTCCCTCCAAGGCCGTTGTCCGGGTTAAGCCTAGCAGACCGTGTTTGGCCGAGATATAGGCACTCTTGAATGGAGAGGCCCGGACGGCATGCACCGAGGCAATATTGATCACCCGTCCCCACTTTTGCTTTTTCATGAAGGGCCAGGCATAGCGGGTCAGCAAGAATGGTGCGGTTAACATCAAGGCGATCATTTTATCCCAAATATCTTCGTGAAATTCGTCTATCGGATTAATATGCTGAAAACCGGCGTTGTTAACCAACACGTGAATCGTATCAAACTCCTCAATTGCGTGGTAAATTAAGGCTTTGCAATCAGTTCGCCGACTCAAGTCGCCCTCGACAAAAAGGCCATTCAGCCGCTGCGCCGCTGCGCTGCCCGCCTCGGCTTGAATATCGCTGATCACAATCTTGGCCCCCTCAGCCGCAAATCGCTCGGCTACGGCCAGGCCAATACCACTGGCAGCACCCGTCACCACGACGACTTTATCCTGCATTAGATTATCCGACATCGCTCAACTCCTTCGTTGTTGTTTTTGAGGCGACATTAACACACTTTAATGGCAATGTCAATGACAATGAAATGTCGACACAGCCGTTTCCGAGAGGTTGTTTCCGCAATATTTGGCGGCTTTCGCCAGATCATGATATACTGCAAAAACCTTCATAACCGCGTTTTAGCGATGTGACATTATTTTAGTGCCGCCCATTAACCTTTTCATTTTTCAAAACTTTGATAATTGTACGCATAAGCTTTCTACTGGCTTTCACGACGAAGGTGGTACTGGGGAATACTCCTACAAAGAACTCCCGCCAGCTTCCAATTAGATCGGCACTTGCAATACGGAAAAAAAGCAGCTAAAGGGGGAGTGGAGTGTACAGTACAATTTTGGTTCCGTTAGACGGTTTACCCCGTGCCGAAAATATCTTGCCCCATGTGAAACAGTTAGCGCAACGCCACCATTCGAAAGTGATCCTGCTTCAGGTAATCGAGCCGCAGCGGCATCCCGTTAGCGCCGATATCGCTCTGCCTGGCCAGGAGGTGCTCGAGCGATATACTGAAGAGGCCGCGAAGTATTTGGCCCTCCAGCGCGGCAGGTTAACTGAAGTGGGAATTGAGACCGACGTTCTGGTGAAGCACAGCCCTGTTGTGGAAGGGATTGCCAAGGTAGCCGAACACGAAAACGTAGACCTGATCGCCATGGTTAGCAGCCGCTTGGGCGTCAGCCAGGTGATTTACGGCAGCGTGGCCGTGCAACTTTTTCAGCGAGTGAGCTGTCCTATTTTGCTGCTTCGGACCGAGCAGAGATAGCCCAATTCTGGCGCGGGCTACTACCTCAGTGCGAACCGTAACGCAACCAGCGTGAGTGACACAGACTAACGTGCAAAATCAATTAACCAAGGGAGCGAAGATGTCAAAACTTCTGGATACTTGTGTCAACCGTACCAGCGCCTCGTGCCACGGACCGGCCGTATCGTGGCTAAAATGGTCTCCTGGCCAATGCGGAAGCAGCCGTTTGGGGGTTGCTTCATGAGGATTGTGGGCATAGCACTTATTCTCATTGGTTTTCTGGCTATTCTTGCGGAAATATTGGATTATCCGCTGTTAATTTACTATGGCAACCCGCTGGGCGGATTGCTGGGCATATTGGGCATTATCGTGGGGACTATTTTGATCACGCTCAGGTCAGTCTCTCGTGAAATCCGTGGTCAAAAACTGAACTTTACCGAGCTCTACATCAAATTTATGGATACATTTAGCGAACACATGGGCGTGGGCATCGGCTGGTTTACGACCATCATGGTGGTGGTGGTCTTTGTCAATGTCTTACTGCGCTACGTTTTTGGCCAGAGCCTATTGGCCCTACAAGATCTATCCTGGTATGTCTTTGGCCTCGTATTTTTGATTGGCGCAGCTTATACCTTGAAGCATGATCGTCATGTCCGCGTTGACATCTTTTACGTCAATTATCCCCCTAAAGTTAAGGTCTGGACTAATTTTTTGGGGGGAATTTTTTTTCTAATCCCGTTTTGCATTTTAGGCATCTGGGTCTCTTGGGAGTTTGTGGCTCGCTCATTTTTAATCAGCGAAACCTCGCCCGACGCGGGAGGGTTGGCCGCCCGCTACCTGGCCAAAACTATGATCCCCATCGGCTTTTTGTT
Organism: Anaerolineae bacterium; assembly: GCA_041576335.1. GTDB lineage: Bacteria > Chloroflexota > Anaerolineae > 4572-78 > J111 > JANQQF01. The sequence goes on from JBFGLD010000102.1 coordinate 8,717, forward strand.
GATCCTTTTACAGGGTATCTCGATTATTCTCAAAGCGCTGCTGCAACTCAGGGGTAAACTTCCCATCGAAGAACAGGAGGGGGCGCACTAATGTTAGGTATCGTTCTCTTTATCATTGTTTTGACCGCATTGCTCATCGGTTTCCCGGTGGCCTTTACCCTGGGTGGCGTATCCACCATTTACGGCTTATTCACTTTTGGCCTGGGGTTTTTTGAGTTTCTGCCCCTGCGGATTTGGGGGGTGAATACCAACCTGTTGTTGATTGCCGTGCCGCTGTTTGTTTATATGGGGGTTATGCTGGAAAGTTCCGGCCTGGCTGAGGAACTGCTGGAGACGATGGCCCTGCTGCTCGGGCGGTTAAAAGGGGGGTTGGCGATGTCGGTAGTGGTTGTGGGGGCAATGCTGGCCGCCTCAACCGGCATTGTGGGTGCGACCGTGGTAACTATGGGCCTGCTCAGCCTGCCGACGATGCTTAAACGGGGTTATAGCAAACCGCTGGCTACCGGTACGATTTCTGCAGCGGGCACCTTAGGGCAGATTATCCCGCCCAGCATTGTATTGGTGCTGCTCGGAAGCGTGCTCAATGTATCGGTTGGGGATATGTTTCTTGGGGCCGTCATTCCGGGGTTCCTATTGGTCATACTCTACATCATCTGGATCAACATCAGAGCAATTTGGCGACCCGACGCCGCCCCGCCGATGCCCAAAGAAGAGTTAGCGGCGTTCCGGGGAAGAGAAATGGTTGTGAGAACGCTGCGAGCCTTCATCGCCCCTGTCTTTTTGATAGTCGCCGTGTTGGGCTCAATCTTTGCGGGCATTGCCTCGCCAACCGAAGCCGCCGCCGTCGGGGCAGTTGGGGCAACACTCCTCACCATCATCCAGCGGAGGCTTAACCTCGAGAACCTAAATAGAGTCATGAGAGAGACAGTCTTCCTAACCTGCATGGTGTTTATCATTCTGGTTGGGGCGACCACGTTTGCCCTGGCCTTTAGAGGGTTGGAAGGAGATAAGTTTTTACAATCGCTCGTTTCCGATGCCGGGTTAAGCCCCATGGTTTTCTTGGCAATTTTTATGATCGTTATTTTCATCGCCGGGTTTTTCATTGATTTCATTGAGATTACCTTCATCCACGTGCCCATTGCAGCTCCAATCTTTCAAGCAATGGGCGTGGACCTACTGTGGGTTGGGATTTTGATCGCCATTAATTTGCAGACGTCCTTTTTGACCCCGCCGTTTGGCTTTTCGTTGTTTTATCTCAAAGGCGTTGCCCCACCCAGTATCAAAACAACGCATATTTACAGAGGCATTGTTCCTTTCGTCATTATCCAGCTGGTGGGGCTGCTGCTCGTCGTGTTCTTCCCCGAAATGGTCAACTGCCTGCCGGAATACGTCATCAGAG
>JBFGLD010000103.1:0-10081 GCA_041576335.1 Anaerolineae bacterium
CTGGTCTTTGGCCGAGAGTATCCATAACCTGACCGGCCAAAAGGTTGTTTTGTTTGATGTGACGGGGCTCAGGTTAGCCGGCAAGGTTGAGCCCAACTTTCAAAACGACACATTAGTCATCAAGGAAGCGGCGGCAAACTCATCCAAGGAGAAATTGGTTGAATCGTTGGGGATATTGGTCGATAGCTACGATTGGGTTTTAATCGCGGTTGTCCCTGTCTACAATGAGGTCAACGAAAAAGCGCTGCAACTGTCAAAAGCGGCCGTGCTGCTCAATACCACGGCTGAAAACTGGATGATTGCGGCGATGAATGGCCCTGTGTTTTCTTGTGATATCACCAACAAAAAGGATGTTGGCCGGATAACGCGCAAGCTAACCCGGCGCGTAGTTGGTTTAGCCCTCTCCAGTGGGGGTGCCAGAGGTATGGCCCATATTGGCGTTTTGCAGGTATTGGAAAACGCAAACATTCCCATTGATATGATTGCCGGTACGAGCGCCGGGTCCTTATTTGGGGGGCTGTATGCCTGTGGGAGATCGCTCGATGATATAGTTGACTTTGCCAAAAGTCTGCCCAAGCTGATCGAGTTAAAAAGGGGGTTATGGGATCCTAAATTGAGTTTACCCTGGAATGGGCTGATCAAAGGCAATTCGACCCTCAGATTTCTGGCCAAACAATTCGAAAACACCACATTTGCAGATACAAACATACCGTTTTACGTGGTAGCCGCTGATGTTTTATCGGGAGAGGAAGTTATCTTCGAGGAGGGATACGTGGCTGAGGCCGTGCGGGCCAGCATTGGTATTATCGGTATCTTTTCGCCTTACCAGCACAACGGACACTATCTTATCGACGGTGGGGCGGTAAACCCTGTGCCTGCCACAGTTCTAGCTGAAAAAGGGGCGAACATCATTATTGCCTCCAACGTAATACCCTCAATTGAAGAAGAACGTGCTCGCGGACAGGCTGCAACCCATCGTAAGAAAGACCCTAATTTCTTGGGCGTCCTAACGAGTATGATGGCCATTATGGAACGCGAAATCATAAAAACTCGGATGCATCCCGTAGACGTGTTGATTCGTCCGAGGGTGGAAGTTTACACCGCGATGGATTATGACAAAGCTGACGACTTTATCCGTTTAGGGATAGAGGCGGCTGAACGAGAACTACCCACGCTCAACAAACTCTTCAGCAATTAGCTTGTATTGTTTATGTACACGACCATCAGCGTGGTGGGGTTAAAATCGGATATTTTTTCTTTTTGAAAGACCATAGTTCCTGTTAGGAATTTCTGAAAGGTAAGGGCCAAACCGTTTTCACAAGCTCTTTAACAGTCCAAATATGATCTGTTAGTCCCGCCGCCAGTGCGGATCAACGTTGTTGCCAGCGACGCTTGATGCAGAAATTGTGCCCTAGAATTGACCCTCATTTGACCGATACTACCTCGGTTTTTATATAGGAGGGGCGGAGACGCCTTGGGAGGGCTCCCGGCTTTGAGATACGTGAAATAGTTCAACGCCGGTTTGGTTTTATCCACCTCACCCTGCACCAGCAATTAACTACAGCAAGCGTCACAGCGCGTCAAATCTGCCGCTGCCAACCGTTTTGGGTATTTTTTCCTCCTCCTGTTGCCCACATTAGCCCACAATTTGTCGTTTTGCCCACGGCTCAACCAGAAAATTTAAAAGGAGCCCAGCTTGAATGGCTGCCGCATGTTGACCGACTTTTCGGATCCCGCTGCCAATAATACCCTTTTTAAGCTCCGAGAACCGGACCACGCTGCTTACGCAGCCCCTTTCGGCAAAGGGAGATGCTTGCATTATCCGCATTGAAAAAACAATCGTTGATCGAATTTCTGGTTTTTGTAATCAACCCCTACGAGTGACGCCAGGGCCGCTAATGACTGGCGCTGTGTGACCAACCTCAGGTGTAGTATGGCGCCGCTCGCTCCAACGCTGGCCAAATGGGGACAGAGTCATATTTGAAAAAAGTCGCCTTATTGAGCAAACCGGGCCTGGGTCCTCTTCTCGGTTGCTGATAGTGGGTGTCTTCATCGCACTTTTTCTTAATAACTAAAATGGGGATCAATTACGAAGTATACGGTAACCTAAATTTTGCTAGGTGGCAGAGACAAGGCTTACAACCTCCTCGGTCACCCATCCAATTTCACTGTGAAGCGAAGAAATTTATAAAAGCGAGCCGAAATTTTTAAAATGAATCAAAAAATACACGAACCACAAGTAATTACACAGCTAAGAAGCAAGATAAAAGCCTTAGAAAAACATTATCAAGATGCCCAGGGTCGAATTGCGGCTTTATATGTCATTCAGGAAGTTACCCAATCGCTGACCTCAGAATTAAATTTGGACCCTCTACTGCATAAGATATTAGCTGAGGCCGTGAAAGTTGTGGGTGCCTCTGCAGGTTCGTTACTCCTTATTGATGAACTGACAGACGAATTGGTCTTTGCCGTGACCGAAGGCGGCGGGGGTGACGATCTTGAGGGCATACGCATGCCCGGCGACAAAGGGTTGGCCGGCTGGGTTGCGACACACCATACGCCTTTAATCGTCGACGATGTTAACAAAGACAACCGGTACTACCAAAGCGTGGCCAATTCGTTCAACTTTCCCTTGACCTCCCTATTGTGCGTGCCGATGATTTCACACAGCAAAGTAATTGGCGTTCTACAGGTTCTGCAGAGCGCACCCGGACGTTATTTTGGGGAATTTGATCAGCAGCTTCTGACCACATTCGCTAGCCAGGCTGCAATTGCTATTGAGAATGCCCGCTTGTACCAAAGCTTAAAGGAAGAACGGGACCGGTTAGTTGTTGTCGAGGATGAGATCCGCAAACGTTTAGCTCGCGATTTGCATGATGGACCCACCCAAATCCTGGCGTCAATTGTTATGAGTCTGAGTTTTATCAAAGAGCTAATCGACCGCGCTCCGGAGCACGCCCCGGAAGAAATCGACCTGACTGTTGGTATGGCCGATCGGGCGCTCAAACAATTAAGAACGCTGCTTTTTGACTTGCGTCCGGTTATTTTAGAAACACAAGGGCTGATACCCGCTTTGGAGGTTTATGTCGAACGTCTCAGAGAAACGGATAAACTTAATATCGACTTGACGATTAAGCACGAATTTCAAAGGCTTTCGCCCAGGGCCGAAGTTGCCGTCTTTGCCGTGATTCAAGAGGCAGTTAACAATGCCAAAAAATATGCAGATGCTTCGCACATCCAATTGGCTTTCCAGCCTGATGAAGCACAAGACAACTTAACCATTTTCATTAGAGATGATGGTAAAGGCTTCGACGTTAATAGTGTGAAAAATAACTACGATGCCAGAGGTAGCCTCGGCCTCATCAATATGCAGGAAAGAACCAATATGGTAAATGGCGCCTTCAAAATTCATTCCAAAGAAGGACAAGGTACGGAAATTCTGTTAAGTCTGCCAATTTCCGAAAATCTACTCGACGAACGAGATAATTAGCGCGATGGCTCTCTCCTTCTTTCTACGTCTTATATTGGGCCATATGGTTGGCGATTTTCTATTGCAGCCCTACTGGCTTGTCCTGGCTAAGAGGAGTGGCTGGCCAGGCCTTTTCATTCACGTGGGGGTGGTAACTTTTACCACGGCGGTCTTACTGTGGGCCTCAATACCCAATTGGTGGGTCTGGGTTATAGTTTTGTTTCTGGGGCACCTCTTTATTGACCAATTTCGGACCTTTATTTTTACAGACAATACCAAAGGCAAAGGGTTGCTACTGCTCTTTTTGGATCAATTGGCCCATGTTCTGCTGCTGGTCGCTCTGGCCTGGCTGGCTACGGGATGGACGATGTCTGATCTATACCCCTTAACAACGGTAGGGGTCAACCAATCCCGGATGATGGTCTATCTTATCAGCCTAGCCGTTGTCATCAGCGTCGTCCCGGTCTTAGAAGCAGAGATCACGGTCGCCGTTCTGGCGATGTTGGGGACGGAAATTACTCATACCGTTAAGATTGATACATCCGACCGTTTCTTAGGCGCTCTCGAGCGAATTACGGCCATTATCCTAATTTTAGCCGGTTACGGTATTGTAGCCCCGCTCATATTCATACCCCGCCTGGCCTACATGGTACATCAAGGTGAGTTCAGTAACAACACAGCCGGAACGATTACCAAAGTGGTCACAAGTTTTGGGTCTACATTAATTGTCAGTTGGATATTGAGTATGGTACCGGTTCCGCTAATATTCCCGGCGTAAATCTAGCTTGGTTACCTCGAAAGAAGTCCCTGGTCTGAGGCTGCTCAAAAACTCTGAGCTAGTCGATCACAGGTGGGTGTCATCGCCTAATATGGCGTTAAAGATAGCCTGCAGTTCCTCCTGGGAATAGAAATGGATAGTGATTTTCCCTGCTTCTTCATCAACCCGGTTTAACTCAACCTTCGTACCCAATTTAGCCTCAAACTCGCCTAACATTCTCTTATCATTCGGGGAAAGAGAAGGGTGCCGGAGTTTAGGCTTGTTTTCTCCAATTAAGATCTGCCTCACTAGCGCCTCTGCCTGGCGGACATTGAGCCCTCGATTGATCATTGTGTCGAGGGCTTTCAGTTGCTCACGCTCTTTTTTGAGACTCAGTAAGCAGCGGGCGTGCCCTTCCGAGATAGTACCGGCGGCTAAAGCCTCTTTAGCCATAGTGGGCAAATTCAACAAGCGCACCGTATTAGCCACAGCCGTGCGGCTTTTGCCCAATCGTTCGGCAACCGCTTCTTGGGTTAGCCCAAATGTCTCCATCAGTTGAGCAAAGGCTTCGGCCTCTTCCAGGGGATTTAAATCGGCGCGTTGAATATTTTCGACAATCGCCAACTCCAACATCTGTTGAGGGCTGGTCTCTTTGACAATAACCGGTACGGTCGTTAAGCCGGCTAATTGGCTGGCTCGCCAGCGCCGCTCTCCGGCAATGAGTTGATAGACACTATGACCAACTTGAGTCACAATTAACGGTTGAATTAAACCATGCTCGGTAATTGAGTTGGCTAACTCTTGGAGTTTTCCTTGATCCATGACCTGCCGGGGTTGATGCGGATTAGGGGATATTTGATCAACCGGGATCTCCAGCGCTCCGGTCTGTGCTTCAGCACCTTCCGATTTGGGAGAGGGCCCTGTAGGGATTAATGCGCCTAGTCCTTTTCCCAGGCCACGTTTTCTGTTCATGTTGCCTAGCTCTCTTCGTTCTGTGCAATTTTACGACGAACTCGATCGAGCAGTTCTTCGGTTAGGGCTCGATAAGCCCGGCAGCCGGCCGAGTCGGGGGCATATGCCAAAATATCTTCCCCATAGCTGGGCGCTTCGCCAAGACGGATGTTGCGTGGTATAACCGTTTTGAAAATTTCATTGGGAAAGTGTTGGTTTACTTCCCGCACCACATCTGAAGCCAGATTGGTGCGGCTGTCATACATGGTCATCACCACTCCGGCCAGCCCCAGGTTGGCATTTAGGCTATCCTTAACCAGATTGATGGTATAGATCAATTGACTTAAACCTTCCAGAGCCAAATATTCACATTGAACCGGAATAATTACCCCATGATCCGAAGCGGTTAACGCGTTGATGGTTAATAAGCCCAAACTGGGTGGCGTATCAATCAAAATAAAATCAAAGTCATGCAAGACGGGTTTCAGTGCCTTCTGCAAAAACATCTCACGCGCTATCTGCTGCACCAATTCTATCTCCGCCGCCGCCAATTCCGGCGCGGCTGGAGCTAGCGAAAGACGCGGGCGGTGAGTTGACCGAATAATGTCCATCAGCGGCACTTGGTTGACCAGGACATCGTATAGGGAAGGCTCGCCATTTGCGAGTCGCACCCCCAAGCTCGAAGTCGCGTTAGATTGAGGATCGGCGTCAACTACCAAGACCCGCGCTTTTCGGGCAGCAATAAAGGCCGCCAGGTTTACCGCCGTGGTCGTTTTACCGACACCGCCTTTTTGGTTGGCTACAGTGTAAACAAACGCAGCATGCCGAGACATATCTCCCTCATTGTAACATAGGGCCAGGCGACAAACAAAACCAGATCGACTCAAGCATCTTTAACCGGGTTTTGGGCCAGATAGGACTCAACCTCGTCGCGGTTGGGAGCTTCGGCCACCCCCCGTCGCTCAATGGCCATCGAGGCGGTTACATTGGCAAAGCGCGCCGATTGCCACAGATTCTCGGTTTCATAGAAACGAATGAAAAAGGCTGCGGCAAAGATATCGCCTGCACCGGTAGGGTCCACCGGGTGAGAGGGACGCGGCGGTACAGTCCAACGCTGTCCGTCACGAAAAACGGTACAGCCCTCTTCGCCCTGGGTTACAATTAGGATGTTAGCTTGTCCAAGCCACTTTTCGACAATACCCCAATCATGCTCGACATCTTCAATACTAATTACGGCGGCGTGTAATTTGGGCAAAATGTTCTCCATCTTTTGCCAACCACCCAGTGAAACAATACCGCGCCGGTCCCACTGTCGCAACCAGCCCTGAAGCGTCGCAGTTAGCAGCGAATTTTCAAAAACCGTGCTAACGTCCGGCTCCACATCTTGGGCCAAGGGACAGAGATGGACCAAATTTGCCTGGTGACAATCCGCCGGAATATCTGCCGGCGCAATAGCGGGAGCGATAGGACCAATTGTCTGGCGGCGACCGTCCGGAAAGTATTCGTTGCGAAACGTCGTTGTCTGGGCGGAGGGCAGCACCCGCCATTCAGCGTCGGCCAAATGGACCGGGGGAATAAAATCCGGGGCGGCGCGGGTCACAATGACAGGTTGCCAGCCCATATTTTTCGCAATTGTGGCCGCGTAGGTGATGGTACCCCCGGTGGTCGAGCCACCGTCGGACAGCAAATCCTTGGTCACAGTTCCAACTAAAAGATACGTTCGGTCAATCAATTTAGCCATGCGCAGACGTTTTTTCCCTCTTTAAGATATTACCTAAACAAAAGCCCACCAAGTTGGGTGGGCCTTTCACACCAAATTATGGCAGCGCCAATAGAGTTCGCGAACGACATGCAAGATAAACGTTCAATTAATTGCCAAATAGGGAATTTGTTAAATCGTCCTCCCTTATTTGGGGATAATTGTTACTTTGCGATTGTCGTCGCTGCCGACACTTTTGGTAACAACTTGTGGATGGTTTCGTAAGGCGAGATGAATAATTCGTCGTTCATACGCCGGCATTGCTTCCAACACCACTTTCCGATCCCGAGAAACGGCACGTTCGGCCATTTTATCAGCCAGTTGGTGTAAGGAACGCCGCCGGCGCACCCGGTACGATTCGACATCAACCACCAGCGGATACCAGCGACTTAATTGCTTGCTGACCATTAAGCGGAGCATATATTGCAGCGCCCGCAATGTCTCGCTGCGGCGACCGATCAGAATCCCGAGGTCGGCACCGGTAATATCCAATACTAAGGGCGGTTCTTCGCCCGGTTCAACCAAGTCGCTGGCGATACGAGCTGAGACTTTAGCTTGAATGCCCATTCGCTCTAAAAGACCGGAAAGATAGACGACCCCTATCTTCTCGACGTCTTGCTGCGGGGTCGCCTCGGCCACACGCGTTTGAGGTGGCGGCTCAGCCGCCGGAATAGCCTCCTCGATCGACGGCGGCTCGGCCGTGGTCGACTCGACAGCTTCTACCGGGGCAAAAACATCACTCGGAGGCGCCGGGGTCGCAGCGGAACGCACCTTAGGTGTTAGCCGTACGTGCGCCTCTTCCGAGCCGATTCCAAAAACGCCTCGTTTACCTTCTTTAACAATTTCGATTTCAACCTGTTCGCGCGTTAACTCTAACTGAGCCAGGCCGGAGTCTATTGCTTCATCGACGGTTTTAGCACTAACATCTATGGTTGTTTTACCGTTTTCGTTTTGATTTTTTTCGTTTTGATCTGGCATGTTTTCTTTGTCCACTCTCTCCTGCATCCCCCGAGATTGTTGCGCCCGAACTGGACGGCGCTGAATTGGCAGGCACAGGCGTATCTGATATCGACGAGACGACAGATTTTTCGGAACTAACTGTGTCTGCACTCAGGCGAGTTTTCGTGAAATATTGTTGTACCATCGCCAAAATATTGCTGGTAAACCAATACAGGGTCAGACCCGACGGCACGATGAGCGCAAAATAGCCGAACATCAGGGGCATAAACTTCATGATCGACTGCATTGAAGCCTGCTGCGGATCGGTCGTGGGGGGCGTCATCATCTGCTGCATATATAGCTGAGACACGACCAACAAGACCGGTAATACCAGGTAAGCCAGAGCACTACTCCATCCAATAGCAGGCGGGAGGGGCCACAGCCACCCGATTCCACCAGAATAATCTGCGACAGGACCGCCCAAACTCGGAATCCAGAAGAAACCCTGGGTCAATAAACCCTCCCGAGACAATTGCAGCAGTGCTTGATACAGCGCAAACCAGATCGGCATTTGCACCAACATCGGCAGGCAGCCGCCCAACGGGTTGACCCCGTGCTCTTTGTACAGAGCCATCTGTTCCTGAGCCAACTTCTCCCGATCTTTTTTATACTTCTCCTGCAAGGCCTTCATCTTGGGCTGTAACTCTTGCATGGCCTTCGAAGACTTAATTTGCTGCATATTAAGGGGAAACGTTGCCAGTCGCACGGCGACCGTAAAGAGAATAATGGCAAAGCCAAAAGAGTACGAAATGCCCAGACTTACCAGGACATTGTTGACCGTCACCAAAATCCAGGCTAGCGAATTAACAAACCGGCCCCAAATACCGAGCTCAGGTTGTATCGTTGTAACGGTGGCCGCGGCTTCCAGGGTGGTGTCGCCAAATTGCAGCGTGGCCACATTTTCTAGGGATTGGCCGGGCTCCGACGTCGTCGGCGAGATAGCCGGATAAATGATGGTCGCTGCTTCACCCGGAGCCAACGTCCCGGACCAGACAATGGTTTTGTCCTCAACTTCAACGGTGCCGACGGTGGTCGAGATCGAGGTCGTCTGCAGTCCGGAAACCATTTGGGTGAGCAGCGACATTCCGTCCGGCAGTTGGTCTACCAGCGAAGGCTTAATCGTTCGCTCACTATCGTTTTGGATAGAAATGGTATAACTAACAACCGATCCGAGCGCGACCACGTCGGACGTGACAGACTTTTCCAGGGTAACACCTGAACTCTGCGCCGCGCGATTTAGCTTAGGTTGCCCCGGCTCGGGCAGCGCCGCCGTAGCCGGCCTGATTAAGGCCAGCGACAATAAGGCCACAATGATGATCAGCGGCAGCGCTACTAATTTTGAAGACAGTTTACCCAAAATATCCTTCTCCTCGTAAAGATGTCTCGCTAAAAACCCGACCCCGTTACCTCACGGAACCGGGTCATAACCGCCTGGATGAAAAGGATGGCAGCGACCGATACGTTTGATCGCCAACCAGCCCCCCTTTAACACGCCATACTTTTTGATAGCTTGATAACCATAGTGAGAGCAGCTGGGATGGAATCGGCACGATGACGGAAGCAAAGGCGATATCAATTTTTGGTAGAGACGGATTAACTGCAGGACCAAATACCTCATAGCTCAACCTAACCACAAATCACCTTTTCTTAATAAGCGTTCCACCGCTTGCTCAATGTCCCGATAACATGCTTCACGGCTGGGCTGACGAGCGATAAAGACGACGTCAAAGCCCGATCTTATACAGGGTATACGCAGCCGCACAGCCTCTCTTATCCGCCGCTTGATTTTATTCCGCTGCACCGCTTTACCACGACGCTTGCTAACGACAAAACCGAAGCGGCTGTGATCGAGTTCATTTCGTAGAAATGCCAGCACCATAAGGGGGCTGGCATAAGACTTTCCGTGTTGCCGCACCCGCTGAAAATCGCTGTTGCGGCGTAATCGATAGTGTCGCTTCATTCGTCATCTGTCCTTTTTCCTTTATTCCGGTTAAGCCGACTTCTTAAGGCCTATGACGAATGATTTTTGACTAACTTAATCAATCAGCATTCCAATTTGTACGCTTGGGATGCCGCCGTTGCACAGCCAGAGACTTGCGGCCCCGTGCCCGCCGGGCCCTGAGAACACTTCGCCCGCCTCTAGTAA
>JBFGLD010000104.1:0-10056 GCA_041576335.1 Anaerolineae bacterium
GTTGGAGCAAAATCGGTGTGCCCGCCCTCGGAGGCGTGGGCCCGGTAACGCGTCCCATCCCAGGTCAGGTAGGCCTCGCCCAAGCCGGTACCGGGCGCGATCACCACGATAGGCCCCCCTTCCACAGGTTCACCTTGGGCCAACGTGTACAGATCCGCCGCGTCCAAGGTGGGAACAGCATTGGCAATAGCCACCAAGTCGTTCAAGAGATGGACCGTCGACACTTTCAGAGCCCCGGCCAGCTGAGTCTCACTCATTACCCAGGGCAAGTTGGTAATCGTGGCCCGGCCGCCGACGACAGGTCCGGCCACGCCGAAGCAGGCTACCTTAATCCCCATATCCGGCGCAGTTTGAGCTAAAAAGCCTTCTATAAGAGTTTCCAAGCTGTCGTGATCCCGACTTGGAAAAGTTGCCTCAACCAAGGGCTCTTTTGGTCCGTGTTCGGATGAAAAAATAGCCAAATTCGTTTTTGTTCCACCAATATCACCGGCAAGTAAACGCATCCTCGTTTCCCTATTGTCACCCTGCCACATTGGCCAGGGCAACTTGGGTTATCATACTTTCGATTTACGCAAATGACCCTACTCAGGTCAAATATGCCCGCACGATTCCGGGGCGAGACTGTTAAAGAGATTTCCAAATCACTCCCATTCTATTATAACCATTTGGTATTAACAAATTAGGCGCAATTGTCAAGAAGGCCGCCAAGTCTTGCCCGCCCTTTCGGGCCAAAACCCAAAAAATAATCTTCACCAAAAAATAAAAATCTGAGCAACAACGCCTGGTATTTGCTCAGATATTATTGACGTTCAGGATCGAAGGCTTCCTAGCCGCTACGTAATTTCATAACTTGATACACCGGTTCAGGTTGGCTCTGGCCCTTGAGATAGATATTGCCGATACATTCCGCCTGAAAGTAGTTTTCAATTAAGTGATAGGTTTCTTGACTAATGAGAATCTGTCCGCCTTTGGCGTTTTCCTGCAAGCGCTTGACTCTGTTAACCGAGTCGCCGATAACGGTATAATTCATCATTTGAGACGTACCAACATTGCCAACCACTGCCTCACCAATACCGACCCCGACCCCGAAGTACAGGCGATGGGAGGGGAGCAGGCGTTGGTGCAGCTGTTTAACCGCCCGGCTCATCTCCCAAGCGGCCCGCACGGCCCGAACCGGGTGGTCAAATTGGGGCAGCGGTGCGTTAAAAAAGGCCATAATTGCATCGCCCATAAACTTATCCAGGGTGCCCTCCTGGGTCATAATAGCATGGGCGGCTACTTTCATGTAGCGATTCAGCAGTTCTATCAAGACCTCCGGCGAAGTCTGCGAACTAAAGGCACTGAAACCACGCACATCTGCAAAAAGTACGGTCACCGTCCGGCGCGTGCCGCCCAACCGGACCTGATCAGGTTTAGCCAATACCTGCTCAACCACACTTGGCGAAACATACCGTTCGAACATGCCGCGTATTTGCCGCTTCTCGCGTTCTTTGGTCGAGTGAAGTTGGCGCATTAATTGTAAGTTGTGAATTGCAATCGCGGCATAATCGGCCAACATCCCCAGCAACTGCTCGTCGTGAGGGGTAACTTGGGAACTCGCCGGCTTGCTAATACTTAGCGTACCGACAACTCTTTTCCCAACCTGGAGCGGCACGGATATCACGTTGTCATGGATTTTTTCGCCGCCCACCGCAGCTAAATGGAGTTGCCCCGTATAGCGCCAGCTTTCTTGCTGCGCTCGCTCATTACCATTTTTGGTGTCCCGACGCCGCTTAACGTGTTTTTTGAACTGTCCCGTATCAGGCTCAATTAAGACTAACGTACCTTCCTCAGCTTTGGTCATATATAACATGGCATCGACGATGCGTTCCAGTAATCTTTCGGGGTGCATGAGGGCCGTTATGGATTTACCAATGTGATACAACACATTCAGCTCGTGGACACGCTGCTCAAGCTGCTGGTTTGTCTGGATCACCCGTCTTGTCAACGCCTCTTTTTCGCGCTGCAAATAAGTTACAGCCAGCGCATCCTGAATTGCTTCGGTCATCTGCTCAACAGTGAAGGGCTTGGTCACATAATCTTGAACACCTAACCGAAAGACCTCTACCGCAACTTGCTCAGAACCATGCGAGGTCATGAGGATAACCGGTATCTTAGCATTGGTTTTACGCAACACTTGAAGTACTTCCAGGCCGTTCATGCGCGGCATTTCATAATCCATTAAGATTAAATCCGGTGAGGTGTCCAGGGCCTTTTGCAGGCCCTCAGCTCCATCAACCGCAAAATCGACCTGAAAACTGCGTGGTTTTAGGATGTATTCAATTACGAACTCTCGTACCTGGCGGCTATCATCAATTACGAGAACCCGCAGCTTATCCAAATTACTCATTTATTAAGGTACACTCCGATTGTAATCCGGTCCAAGAGTTCATCATTCTCGTGCGAGACGACTGCACCTGAGCGAAAATTTCATGTTCCTTACACTCTTATAGTATGATGAACTTGTGACCTTTGTCTATCCCCCATTACTGCTAATTGTTAAAGCTTAATCCAACATGGTCAGCCCCGGAATTGCTGTCTGCGATCCACGGCGGTACGGCGGCTTATTACCTAACTCCAGCCCAGGCCAGCGGCGAGACTATATCCGACGGCTCAAATCCCAAGTGCTGCAGCGTGGGCTGCAGCCAATCCAAACGGGCTATCACAAATAAGTGATGCGCGTCGGAGCCAAAATAGAATTTGGCCCCGGCCGCTCTGGCTGCTTGCAGGCCTTGCGCATACCTTTGCCAAAAAAGTCCCCCCTGGTGCTCGGCCGTAAAATGAAGGCCCATCCCGATTTCCAGAGCTGTATCGTGCCGGCATGCCACATCGCCCAATTCGGCAAAGTATTCCTCGTGCCAGGCCTCGAGAAAGTCGGTGCTGGAAAACCCCCAACGACTCTGCGCGTGTTGAATATTAATAACCCAGGGATGAGCCAAACCGTGCACCAGCGGATTTTTTGCCGCGGCCAGCAGCGTCTGGTGCTGATGACCCACAAAATCGGCAGCATTCCCCACTGGCGGCCTTTCTACCCAACGCTGCGTAAAATGATGCGGACCCGCCAACACAAAATCAAGCCGGTCAGCCTCTTGCTGTGTTAGGTGGATTCGTCCGGTCTTATCCAGTACGCATAATTCGGCCCCGACCCGTATCGTCATACCGGCCGGCCTCTTTTTTGCAGCTTGCTGCCGCAGCTTAGAAAAGATCGTAAAATCGGTATGGGGAAAGTAGTGATTGGCCAGTCCTACTAACCACACCCCATTCTTGGCTGCTTTTGTTAGCATAGCCGGCACCGTCGCTCGCCAGTGGGCGTCCGGCGAGTGTGGACGCGTGTGGACGTGCATATCGTGGAAGTGGAATTGCTGTGTCATCATTATCGCAGCAGATCATGATAAGACCTGCGCCGGCCTCAGCTTCTCGACCAGAAGCCGGTCAAGCGGTAGGGCATAGAATTGATTCTCAACGCGCCATCGAGATATTGCCTTCAAGGGCCAACGCAGCGGGTTGCGGTGGCTGCTAAAGGCAAAACGTTGGTAAAATTTAAAGTTTTCAATCTCCTGTTTTTGGGCTTCGGTTAGCCATTCGCTGCCGCTGCCCACATAATCAAAGTCGGCCCACGCTTCCAACGTGGCGGGGAACTGATAGTTCTCGATCTTAAGACGCTCGGCAATGGGATTTCCGGGATAGGGTTTGAACGAGAAGATGGCCAGTTCAAAGTCACTGCTCATCGCCCGCAGTTCTTTGGCAACCCGTAACGTTTCAGCCACACTCTCCGACGGCTCGCCGGGAAAACCGACAATAACATTGATAATCGCCCCAATTTGGTGGCGGATTAATTTTTCCGCTGTACTCCACATATCTTCCACTTTGATGTCTTTTTGAATCCAGTCGATAGTTTCCTGTGAACCTGCTTCCAGGCCAATCATGACCCGGCGTAGGCCCGACCTTTTACAAAGGGCGACTGTTTCATCTTTAAGACGCCGGCCCTGGTCGGCCCGCATCGTGCCGGTCCAGGTAAACTTAAGACCTTGCTGTAAAAACCCTTCGGCAATGGCGGCGACCCGTTTCTCGTGGGTAAAGTAGGTTTCATCCTGCAAATTCAAGTCGGTGAATTGATATTGCCGCCACAACGCAGCGATCTCGCTGACCGTGCGCTCAGGTGTGAAGCCGTACCAGCCTCGCTTGTAAACGGCCGGATCGGCGCAGAAATTGCAGCGAAAGCGACAGCCCTGCGAAGAAATGTAATCAAATTGGCGCTGGCCTTTGGCGGCAAAATACTTTTCAACAGGAATAAGATTGTAATTGTGCCAAGGAAATTCATTAATATCGCGCATGGGACGGCCGGGATTAACGACTATCTCTCCGTACTGATTGGTAACCGTACAGCCATACACACCGTCCAATGAATGCCCCGCGGCCAACTGCTCCACAACAGCGGCAAAAGTTTCTTCGCCCTGACCCAGCACCGCGGCGGTGACGCCCGGTTCGGCTACGCACATTTCCGGAAAGAGCGAGGGGTGCCAACCGCCCCAAATCACCGGTAGATCGGGCCGGCGTACTCTTGCTGCCCGGGTTACGGCCAATGCATCCCGCAGGGGTGCCCCGGTTAACACCGTGACACCCAGACACAAGGCGTCGTCGAGGTGGTTAAAGAGCATTTCGACCGGCTCCAACCGGCCGTCGACAAGGATAACCTCATATTCTTCCGCATTCAAAGCCGAGCCAACGGCCAATAAGGCCAGCGGCATCGTCCAAAAGACGGCACGGGGGTTATAAAGCACAATTTTGTGGCGCATTGTTAGTCTTAACGCTTTCTAGCCTACTCTTACGGTTGGTCGCAAATTCAGTGAGCAAACACATTTACGGCAGATAGGATCGCGATCCATATCCAAATTTTGGCGAAAAGCGATGGCTGACGGACTATTGAGCAGCTCCGGCAGCGATATTTCGCGGATATTACCCACCGGCGGATGGAAAAAACAAGGCCGGACCGTGCCGTCGGCTTCGACAACCGTAGAAACCCACGGAGCGTTACAGCGCACCGGGGGAAAATCGGCTTGTCCATAGAATGCCGCATAATAATCGTAGATCCGGCGAATTTTGGAGGGAGACTCGACAATGAAGCCGCTGGCGAAATCAGCCGCATGTTCTCTGATGAGCGTTTCGATCACGGTCTTGAGCCGGGGCAGCTCTTCAATTTTCAGCTTCACATTCGCTGTTTGTTCTTCAGTCCAGGGGTCGGACCGATTGAAGGCTTCGGTCGTAACATCTGCAGCCAAAAAGCTAATTTTATCGAGGCCGATTGCGCGGGCAGCCTCGACGATGTTGGGCCAGTCGGCAAAATTAGCCCGCTGAATGACACACCGGGCCGAGAGGGGAAAGGCTGGATTGAGCGCCCTTACCGCCCGAACCCCATACTGCAATTTCTGGTAAGCATTCGGTACGCGCCGGATAGCATTGTGAACGGCTTCGGACCCGTCAAGTGACACAATTACCTCATCCGTTTGGTGGACCACCGGTTCGGCATAGCGGGTCAGCAGTAAGCCTGTCGAAAGGATAGTAATTTTCATGCCTTCAGCTCGCAAAATATCGCACAGACGGAAGAGGTTAGGGTTCATTAAGGCTTCGCCGCCCGACATAACCACCTGGCGGGTTCGTAGTTTTTTTAACGATGCCAACAATTGACGTACATCTGTTTCGGTCAGTTGTTGGCTGCTGCCGTTACGCTTCCAAATATCGCACATGACGCACCGGCAATTGCAGGCACTATGCGGCATCAAGATAGTGATAGGTAAGGCATGTATTTTGTGAGTTTTTAGTGTGAGATACCGCTTCGCGGTATCAACGCCAAGGGTCCTGGTCATTTTTTTCATCCCAACGGACAGATGCGACAAAAATTCAGAGTTGCAGCTATAACCACTAGGGTATCAAGATCGGGCTATCCGGCCTGCGTTTCCGGCACAAACGTGGAGATGTGCCCCGGAGCCGCTTCTAACTGCAGTCGCTCAGCAGACATCCGCCAAACGGCCACCAGCCAAATAAGCCAGCCTCCGTACAAACGCGGATAGGCCAGCAGCGCCGGCCAGCCCGCACTAAGCCCGGAATTCTCATAGGGAATGGGGCTGACCAGTAGAATGATGGCCGAGCTTAGCAGCAGCCATTCCAACCGGTAAAAACCACCTTTCCTCGGAAATTTGAGCAAATTATCAACCAAAACAAAAATAGAAATGAGCATAACTATAAAATGATGTTCTTCAGCCACCGGCAGCAGAATCACGCTCAGAGGCACCAGGGCCGCGAAAAATGTGAGGACCGAGGCCTTGCGTCCATGCCATATCGTCACTGCCAGGGCAAGGAGAGTAATTGACGTCGTAAGTATAAAGGCCAACGCGGGTTGGTGGCTTACGGGAGCAGGGTTCCAGACAGGATCGAAATGAAAAAGATGGGTAAAAAAGCCGGCCGTTGTTTGATACGCCGTTACGGCCCGGATTGGACTGTTCGTGACGTCTCCTACCGCACGTAGATACGCCTGCCAGGTATCGAGACCGATCCAGGGCAAACTCAAGGCCAACACAGCAACAACTGCTATACCGCCCCAGGCCACAGCTTTCCAGCGCCGATGAACAAGTAAAAGCAGCCACAAAGAAAAACCGGTTGTTTTGAGGATAAAGGCCAGGCCCAAAGCCGTGCCTGCCAGCCAGTCCTGCCCTTTAATCAAACTCCACAGGGCTATTACAAATAGACAAAAAAACAGAATAATAGCCTGGTCCTCATGAAAATTGGCTGCCACCGGTGGAAACATAAACGCTAGTGCTGCCAAAGTTAGCCATCGGGGTGCCGGCTGTTGTGCCTGATCTGGCTGACGAAAGACAGCGGTCAGCAGGCCAAGGGCAGCGAGCAAGACGAAAAAATTTAGCCAGGTCCAGACATCCCGTGCAGCTTGAGGTGGCATAAATATCAAAGGCATCGCGACAAGAGAAACGGTAGGGAGGGTGGGTGCCAAAATTTCGTCAACCGACTGATCGACTTCGGCATGGACTTGTTCGGTAAACCATTGATTATTATACGACTGGGGGCCCAATTTACCCTGAGCCAACAGCACAGACGCAGTGTAATAGGCGGCGAAACCCCGTACCATCCTCTCGTTGGCCGGAACCACGGCTCGTGACAGCAGGAAAATTAAGGTTACAAAAAATAAAAATACGGCAATTGGCCGTGCATGCTGTCTTATATTGGTTACCATCGCCAAAGTCTTACCGCTTTCAAACCAAAGAGCCGGCCGATTACCCGGCGCAAGCTTGCCGCGGATCTATTATTCTGCGCAGGGTGAACCCAACGCCTTATCGAGAAGGTGCCTTGCCAAGGACCACCAGCGAATCTTCGCTGCCGAATTCATTGGCGGCATAGCCGTCCGCTTCCCAATCATTGTCCCAGCGTGTCCCATCAAGCCAATACCGAAAACGGTAGGTTTTGGCCGGCGCAAGCTGCAGAGTAGTGGTGAAGCCGCCATTCTTCAGCTTGCGCATCTTATTTTTTTCTTTGTCCCAGTCGTTAAACTCACCACACACGGAAGCCGTTTTGGCCATAGCTTCGCTGCTCAACTGAAACGTTACGTAGTAAGTGTTGGTCTTTTTAGAGTATTTTTTCTGTAGCATCAGATCACCTCGTTTCACAGAATAATTTACGTATTGTATTGCCAGTTCTGCAAAGGTGCAAATCACTTCAAAACCAAGCCGGGTTCCTGGACGGAAAATTTTTTAAGCCGGGCAGCCAAAGCGGCGGACATCAATTTTCTGATCTCGTCGACCCAAACTGGGGTAAACTTGGTCTGCGTTGCCGAAAAAAGCGATTGCAGCTCTGGGGAGCCTACCAGCGGTTTGCCGCCTAACATCACCAGTTCTATTTGGCCACGTCGAAGATCGAGCAGGTTGGAGAAATAATCGGTAGTTTGAGGCGGCGCCAGCATAAGAAAATCGGCCACGCCGCCAACAGCGATCTGACCTAGGCCCTTTTCCTGCAGGCGCAGCAGGCGGGCTGCATTGCCGGTAACCGATTGAAAGAGGCATTGTGGCGTCAGTTGACCGGTGTTGCCGGCGACACGCAGTTCGGTCAGCAAATCAAATTCGCCACTTAGGCGGGAGTCGCTGGCCAGGGCAAGCTTGCCACTTTGGGCCAATTCTTGCACGCAGGCCGTCTGCCCAAACAAAAAATTGTTTGATCCGGGGCACCATATCAGTCCGCCCCCCCGCTCGATTAAGGCTTGGCGCTGATTGGCCGTCAAACCAACGCCGTGAACTAAAACGGTATTCCTCTGCAAAGCACCCAATCGGTCGAGCCGGTCAAACTCGGCCGCGGCCTCGGCATCTACCCCTTCAGCCAGATGAATAATCCACGGCCAGTCCGGCTTTGTCTTTAGGTAGCTCGTCATGGTGTCCTCACCGCGAAAAAGTGAGTGGCAAAAGCCATAATTCTTGACTACACGAATAGGTTGGCTGCGACGCAGAGATTTGTGCAGCGGATTATGATGGCAAACCGTTGTGACCCCACTTAGCATATTTTTCAATACGCCCACCCATATTCGATCTGCCAAAGGCTGCTCACGAGGCTCAACCAGGCCGGGATCGCTGCCAAAGCGATCTTCGATATCTTCAATCCACTGCCGGGAGTGAGTATAAGTCACTCGATATTTGAGGCGTCGGAACGTATTTAGCTCTAGATGGTCGTGAGCATTGATCAGGCCCGGCAGCAGCAGCCGGCCCTGACCATCGATGACGCGGTCATTCTTCCGAGGAGGGGCATCAATGGCGACAATGCGCTCGCCCCTGATCCGCAGCGACCGGCCGATAGGCCCGTCCGGGCCGAGGAGGATAACATCCCTAATATAAAGCGGGTTATAATACGTGGTGCGGAATATGTGATCGGTGAGATGTGATATTTGAAAAGCGGAGCGCGGGGTTAAAGGCATTTCGTGCCTATCCGACTGCGTTATTATCCGGTTCTTTGCAGCTCGATTTAACCGTTCGAATGACTAAAACCACCGGTGCATTTTTAAACTGCTGCGAAGCGTGCTTACCACCCGTCGGCTCCAAGATCGTCTCAATCTTCAGTCCCGCAGCCTGGCATGCGCGGAGATGATCGCCATAAAGATGGACGTAATGTTTAAGATTAAGAATGAGGCCATTTCGGCTTCTGAAAGCACGCTGCCACCCGGCCAGCGCACCGAAAGGGTGAAAGTCGGAATAAACAATGACACCGCCGGGACGTAAAACTCGAGCCATTTCGGCCATTACCCGATCCAGGTTTTGCTCGTGCCCCACGGCCAAGCCGCAGGTAATGAGATTAAACGTTTCGGCCGGATAGGGCAGTGCCAAAAATGGACTGCGTGCCAGCCTGAGGTCGGGATTGATTGCCAGGGCTTCAGCCAACATATCAGGCGAGTAATCCAGCCCAAAAACCTGGCCTGCCTGGCGCAGTTGAAGCAGCCGGCAATAGCGACCGCTGCCGCAGGCTAAATCCAGGCAAACTTTGTCACTCAGAAGCGGGGGCAGCAGCGCAAGCATTGCCTCTTCTTCGATGGCCATCAACGGATTGTGTGCCTTGGCCGGGTAATTTTTGGCCCAGTGAGCATATCCGGTCAATGCATCGACCTGGACAGGGATGGTCTTGCGCCGGATGAAATTATTAAGTGACATCATCACCTAAAAGCCGATTGTCTCCGGACGTTGGTAAGCAAACAACCGCTGCAAAGCTCGCAGTTCCAAGGGATAGTTGTAAAATTTGAGATGATATCGCCAACCGCCCAGGGCCTTCAGAATCGCTCGTTGCAGGTCTGTTTGCTTCAGATCGGTTGTCGTAGGATAGTAGGCATTGATGACCCGCTCAAAGTTCCGCACTTTGCGATACATATTATTGTCAAGCCAGGGCGTATCCGGCTCATGGCGCAGGGCAAACTCACGCCAGAGTCCTTGAGTCCACTCTTCCAGCGTCGTTGGAAACTTGAAGCCGGCCTCGATGGCA
>JBFGLD010000105.1:0-10054 GCA_041576335.1 Anaerolineae bacterium
CCCTTGGGCGCCGCAGTGAGGTGCGAGGGGTGCCTTTATTGTGGTTATGGGGAGCGGCCCTGTTATTTATTTATTGGGGTTTTGGCAATTATCCGGATAGTGCGGTCACGCTTAATATCCCCGTATTGTTCCGTGATCCGCCGATTTGGGTCGTGACACTTTCGCCGGCGGTCTACGCGGCGTTGCAGGCGGTGATAGTGATTGGCATTTTCTGGGCTGTGGGCTACTATCTCCAGGGTAATATGATTAAAACCCTGTCGATAGTTTATATTGAGGTCATCCGGGGCGTGCCCCTGATCACGGTTCTTTTTATGGCTCAAATTTTGCTGCCCATCTTTTTGCCGAGAGATGTGGACATCGACAATGTATTACGTGTAGCCGTCGGGATAATCCTCTTTACGGCGGCTTACATGGCCGAAAATGTCCGTGGCGGCCTGCAGGCCGTGCCCACGGGACAATATGAGGCGGCGATGGCGGTTGGTCTGAGTACCGCCCAATCCATGCGCCTCATTATCTTACCCCAAGCCCTAAGGTTGGTTATACCGGCCATCGTCGGTATGTGTATCAGCTTGTTTAAGGATACCTCACTGGTCGCTATCGTCGGTTTATTTGACTTATTAAAGATCGCTCAGGCCGTGGTCGCTCAGCCGGAATGGCTCGGATTACAACAGGAGACTTATGCGTTTGTAGCGTTGGTATACTGGGTTTTTGCCTTCTCAATGTCCCGGTCTAGCCAGCGACTCGAGAAGAGACTCGGCATTGGCAAATACTAAAGGAGGGGAACTTTAATGGCCCTAGGTAATGATATTATCATTTGCAGCGACGTCCATAAATGGTACGGTGAGTTCCATGCGTTAAGGGGCGTTACGACCACCGTCAAAGAACAAGAAGTGGTAGTAATTATTGGGCCGTCAGGCTCGGGCAAATCTACCTTTATCCGCACCCTTAATCGTTTGGAAGAACATCAGCGGGGGCAGATCATCGTTGATGGCACGGAATTAAATAACGATCTGCGCAACATTCAAGAAATTCGCCGGGAAGTTGGCATGGTTTTTCAGCAATTTAACCTCTTTCCCCACTTGACCGTGCTGCAGAACGTCACCCTGGCTCCGATCCACGTGCGAAGATGGTCGCGTGAAAGAGCCGAGGAAATTGGCATGCAGCAGTTGGAACAGGTCCAGATCCCTGAGCAGGCCAACAAATATCCGGGCCAACTTTCGGGTGGTCAGCAGCAGCGAGTGGCGATTGCCCGGGCCCTGGCAATGCAGCCAAAAATTATGCTTTTTGACGAACCGACCTCCGCTCTCGACCCGGAAATGATTAAGGAAGTGCTGGATGTTATGCAGGATTTAGCCGAGTCGGGGATGACAATTTTGGCGGTAACTCACGAGATGGGTTTTGCCCGTAACGTGGCCAACCGGGTAATCTTCTTTGACCAGGGTAATATTGTCGAGGAAAAAGCGCCTCTAGATTTTTTCTCAAATCCGGAAGAGGAACGGACCCGGCTCTTCTTAAGCCAGATATTGCACCATTAACGGACGCTACTAAAAAACGCCACCTCGCCGGGTGGCGTTTTTTGTGGACTTAATTTGAGTCCGTAACGTGATGGTGTGATGTTACCGGGGTTTGCAAGAGCGATTGAACGGATTTCTCCAGAATTTCCAGGGCCTCATCAGCCAAATCCTGAGTAAGCATCAGCGGCGGCATGGCGCGAATGGTGCTTGCGCCACACGGCAGCAGCAGCAGCCCGTTATAAAAAGCTTCGTAGGTAAGATCGCCAACGAACTCAGCAGCCGGCGTTTTCGCTTCACGATCCGTCACAAATTCCAGCCCGATCATCAAGCCTTTGCCGCGCACGTCCCCGATGGTCGGATAACGGGCTGCCATTTCCTGTAATTTTTCTAGCAAATATTGACCGAGGCGGACCGCGTGGGGCATGTACTCTTTTTCGACCAGTTCAAGCGTGGCTAACGCAGCTGCGCAGCACACAGGATTGCCGCCGTAGGTGTTGCCGTGGGCTCCGGATGGCCACTGCTCCATCAGTGATTTGCGGGCTGTCACCGTTCCGATGGGCATGCCCGAGGCTAAGCCCTTGGCCGTAGCGATGATGTCGGGCTGTACACCCCAATGTTCGACCGCGAACATTTTGCCGGTTCGGCCGATACCGCTCTGCACTTCATCGGCGATGAGTAGGATGCCGTGGCGGTCGCATAATTTGCGGAGGCCCGGTAAAAAGCTGTCAGGGGGCACGATGTATCCGCCTTCGCCCTGAATTGGCTCGACCAACACAGCCGCAACTTCGTGGGGTGGTAGGTTGCTGTTAAAGAGAACGTTTTCCAGGTAGTTAAGCACAGCCTGGCCTTGGTCCTCACCGGCAAAAATAGGGCGGTAGCTATTAGGGAAAGGCACGTGGGTAACGCCGGGCATCGTCGGAAAGAAACCTGCCTGCTGACGGTACTTGCTGGCAGTAAAGGCCAGCGAACCCATACTGCGGCCGTGAAACCCCCCCAGAAAGCCAATGAAGCGCTGCCGGCCGGTCACATATCGGGCCAACTTAATTGCGCCCTCGACACTTTCGGTGCCGGAGTTGGTGAAGAAGGTCATGGCCGGCTCAGCCATCGGCGCGATGCGGCTCATTTGTTCGCCCAGTTTCACCTGGAGCTCGTGGTAATAATCTGAGGAGATGTGTAGAAATTTGTCGGCTGCTTCTTTAATGGCCTGTACCACCTGGGGATGGGCATGCCCGGTTGAAACCACGGCGATTCCGGCAGCGAAATCGATAAAGCGATTGCCATCGACATCCCACACTTCGGCACCTCGCCCATAATCCATCACAAACGGGTAATCGCGTGGGTAAGAGGGGGACACAACTTGAGCATCCCGGGCCAGAAGCGCCTGCGCCTTGGGACCGGGTAGTTCAGTAATGATCCGTGGCTTGGATGCTGGCCTGTTTTTTGTGATGTGAGCATTCGTCATTTTAGAAACTCCTCCTCACAAGGCTGATACCATGGCTCTTTAACCTCCCAGGCGTGCGGCCACCTCACGTTGAAGACGGGCCAGATCGTAATTACGCGGATCCGTTTTTCGACCTGCAGGGAGGGCGATTTGGAAATGGCCCATAATGTCGTCGGGGCTAATGTTATATGTGGCACACAAATAGGCGCACAGTTCGACATTTGCCTGATGTTGCGCCTCGGGATAAGGATCTCGCCCATCATTGAGATTGACGAGCTCGATGCCGAGGCAATAATCGTTACACGACGGCCGGCCTTTCCACATACTCCGACCGGCATGCCAGGCCCGGTCGCGGTCGTGCACGTGTTGAACAATCTTACCATCCTTGCCGATCGAATAGTGGGCGCTAACTTGTGCATTGGGATTATTAAACCAATTAATTACACCCTCTAAGGTACGATTGGCCGTAGAGTGGATAGTAAGGCCCGTAATATCATCCGGACGGGGGCGACGGTTGAAATTGGGCGAGCCAACCCACTGGAACGGGGGCCGCGAGGGCATAGTCCGGGTCAGCGGCGGCAGCGGCGGAGGCACGGCTGTCGGTGGCGGGGCCGGGGCGGGAACGGGCGCTGCCGTAGCCGGTTTGGGTGCAACCGGTACCGGTGGCGGAACCGCTGCGGGTACCGGCGAGGGGGAGGGGACAGCAGCTGCGGGGGCCGAGGTTACCGCCGGCGCCGGGCTGCCGCCAATCGGGGGAATGACAAGTACCTGACCAACCCAAATTCGACTTGGGTCGGTGATATTGTTGGCTCGTTGAATGAGCGGATACTTGCGGGCATCGCCGTATGCGGTTCTGGCAATTCTGCCCAGCGTATCACCCCGTTGAACAGTGTAGGTGGTTGGCGCACCCCGTGAAGCACCTTCAGCATATTGAGCCAAGAATCCGGCAATAACCTGACTGATGGCTTTTCCCTCTCTGGTAGCGCGATTGAGCGCAGCTTGAAAGATGGCGTCGTCGATATCTAGTTGAACGTTCCGGAACGGCATGTAAGTATCTCCTTAGAGGACATATAGTATGCGGCCACAAGCCCCGCAATAAACAAGTTCTGTTTCCCCTCGAGCGCGTTGTATCTTGATATTTGAGGGGATCATGAAGCAAGCTTGGCACATATTATCTTTAACGGCCGCCACGGCAACGCCTGCTTTCTTAGGGCGCAAATCTTCATAAGCACTCAAGTCTTCCGGATCAATTTTTCCGGTCATTGACGGACGTTGGTCCTGCAAAGCTGCAATTTCAGCTTTGAGCATGGCTTGTCTCTGCCTCAATTTTTCCTCGTTAGCTTGCCACGCCTCTTCTATTTGCGCTAAATCGACTTGCGTTTGTTCGAGGACCTCTTCTTTTTCTTCGGTCTCAACCATTTTTTCCAGCAAAAGCTCTTCCCGGGTGTGGTGCCAGCGCTTGAGCGACTCGACCTCATCCTGCAAATTTGCCGCCTCTTTTGCGCTCATAGCCTTACCACTATAAAGCATTTTCTCCTGAGTGGCGATCTTGTCGCTAAGGGTTTTGACTTCGAGCTCGAGGTCCTTTTGGGTTGTCTGGACTTTGCGGAGATCTTTACCTGCAGTTTCAAACCTGCTGCGTGCCGCTTTCAAGGCGGCACTTTCTCCCAATTGAGCCTCGACTTCGGCCAACTCTTTCTTAGCATTGTCGATTTTGCTATCAAGGGATTGTAATTGATACAGCGCGTGAATTCGACTCAAGGGTATACCTCGGCAAGGCGTTATGATTGTGAGCGTGATCAGGTAATTATAACACTGCTATGACAAGTCGTAAAGATACAGTTTTTATTCGAGTTGGCTGCCACGGACCGTAACGACCGGGCCAGCCTTCGTGGACTCATCTGGTGGATAACCTCAGAACTTAGCGTCAGACCGGACCAGGTAGGCTCTATCAAGGGCGAGGACCTGGCGCTGCTTTTAGTGAAGAAATGGATGCTCGACGCGTAGCCTTTATCCGCTAAGAGTCTAGCTCGGGCATGCGCTCCGCTGTTCTCAAGCCCAGTGGCTTCTCCCAGCGTTTCAACACAATCGAAGAGTTTGTGCTCTTATGGGCCGGTAACACACTGAGCTTATGATAAAGAATATCCCGCAAATGGGGAATGTCTTGGGCCCAAACGTGAATGTGGGCATCGACCTGACCTGTCAGATTAGCGACTTCAACCACCTCATCTATTTGGAGCAGATCCTCCACGAATTCCTCAAAATCCAACCGTTGATCGGCCTCAAGCTGAACGATGCAATAAATCCCATGACCCAGTACAGCCGGGTTAAGAACGGCCCGATAGCCCTGAATAACCCCGGCTTTCTCCATCCGCAGGATGCGATCACGCACGCGCGTATGTCCGACCCCCACTTTTTCGGCAATATTGACGTGCGAGGCACGCCCGTCTTCCTGCAAAATCTGGAGAATTTGTTTATCTAATTCATCGAGTTTATACAAGGTACCGGCTCCCTGTCTGTAATTTGAATATATTTTTATTTAAGTTGCATTTTTATAAAAATATGTGTATATTATAGATAAATTAATACAAAAATTTAGATTAAATTGCAAATTGTATGAAAATATTTTATGTTTAACTTGTTTTCTAACGTCCATTAGCCTGGCCCAAAATCTCAGTCGCCCAAGATTTCGCTCACGAATTACCAGGCAGGCAAAATGTTGACGACCAGCAAGCGTAAGGAGACGCGTTATGTCAAAATTAACTCAGAATTGGATCCGGAGTGTAACGCCCCGCCCTCGAATTTGGGTCAATGTTCCAGACGAAAAATGGAATGATTGGCGCTGGCAATTGAGCAATCGCGTCAATGATCTAGAACTGCTCGAAACCTTCATCCATCTAACAGATGAGGAAGTTGAGGGCATTTGCGCCGATGGTAAATTTCGATTGGACATTACGCCGTACTTTGCCAGTTTGATCGATCCCGACGACCCAATGTGCCCGGTACGGCAGCAAGTTATCCCCAAGGGACGAGAACTCAAAGCTTTTGAAAGCATGATGCGGGATAGTCTGGCTGAAGACCGGCACAGTCCGGTACCTGGTTTGGTCCACCGTTATCCCGATCGGGTGCTCATGCTGGTTACAACCCAATGCGCCAGTTACTGCCGCTACTGCACTCGCAGTCGAATTGTGGGTGATGCGTCGGCCACTTTCAGCCGGGTCGAATTTCAAATGCAGCTTGATTACCTGCGGCGAACCCCTCAGGTGCGCGACGTGCTGCTGTCCGGAGGTGACCCCCTAACCCTTTCCCCGCGCATCCTGGATTACCTACTGGCTGAGCTGCGAAAAATTGAGCATATCGAAATCATTCGTATCGGTAGCCGGGTGCCAGTTTTTCTGCCACAGCGCATTACCGACGAGCTTTGCGAAACACTCGAAAAATATCACCCCCTGTGGCTCAACATTCATGTTAATCACGCCAAGGAAATTACTCCAGAGTTGTATCGCGCCTGTGACAAATTAACCAAAGCCGGGGTACCGATGGGTAACCAAAGCGTTCTGCTGGCCGGCGTTAACGACTCGGTCCATATTCAGCGCGAGCTGATCCACAAGCTGGTACAAATGCGTGTGCGCCCGTACTATCTGTATCAATGCGATCTGGTGGCCGGCGCGGGTCACTTTCGCACCACGGTCAGCAAAGGTATCGAGATTATCGAAGGGCTGCGTGGCCACACCTCCGGCTATGGCGTGCCTACCTACGTGATTGATGCACCGGGTGGCGGCGGCAAAATTCCCGTATCGCCTCAATATCTCATCTCGCAGGCACCGGGCAAAATCGTATTGCGCAATTTTGAGGGTTACATAACCACCTACACTGAGCCGACCGATTACGACCCTGAGGCCATTCTTGCCTGGGAGGACAAGGTCGAAAAACGGTCCGAACCCGGCCAACAAGGGGTGGCCGGCTTGCTGGAAGGCGACGCATTGGCTATCAAACCCGAAGGCTTTGATGAAATCCACAAACGCAACGGCATCGAGCATCGTCTAAATCAGGATGAGAGTAAGTGGAAGCCATATCACCTGGATGAGCGCGGCGACGTGATCCCGCTCGCTCAGTAATTTAGCTGAGCCGTGGGCATGATTGAAAACATAGAGAAACGGTAGGATGTCCGGCGAGTTGTTTGCCTAATGACACGTCGCCTAAGTGGCAACTTGAATTACTTCAATATACTGGCCCCCATCCGGGCGAGGATCATATCTTCCTCTTCCGGTAAGCCGCTGACTCCCACGGCGCCAATCACCTCGTCTTGATAGACAATGGGTACACCGCCGCCCCAGGCTGTATAACGCAGATCACCGAAGTTGGTCATCGGGAACTTCTCGGCGCGTGAAGCTTCACCCACGGCGCGCGACTCCTTACGCTCGCGGGCGGCGGTGAAAGCCTTATTCATAGCGATGTTAATCGAGGCCAAAGGGCAGCCGTCCGTGCGCACAAAGGCAATCAATTCGCCATGCGCATCGGCCACGGCAACCGCGGCACCTTTGTTTTCCTTATCCAGTTCAGTTTGGATCGCTGCAATGATTTCTTGGGCCTCTTTGTGAGACAAATTGTGGCTTTGATACATTGGGTCAAATCTCCGTTTCTTTGAGTGAATGGGCTATTCCACTACGCGGACCATTGAGTCCATCAGGTGCTCCAAGGTCGCAGCCGGATCGGTACAAAGGCCGCAATGAACGGGCGAGACTTGAATCATCGTGCTGCGTGGCGAAACGAGCCAGTGGAATCGCTCGGCTTGACTCAACTTGCCGATCGGGCCGGCGCCTTCACATATCCGCGGGATGAGGTCAAGTTCGGCCCGGATCAGGGCCAGGTCGAGCTGCGGCGTTAAGGCTGCCAGCCGGCGTCTGTCCAAATTAATCTTGGCTGCCAAGAAACGTTGGGTGCGGCAAAACAGAATGGCCCCAACATTGATGAACTCTTCGCGCTCAACGCACGGCACAACCCGGAAAATGGCGTAATCAAACGGACTGGGTGTGGGCACGCACGGCCTCCTCGACAAACATAGTTGAGGCGTCTAAGCGCCGGAGCAGGTAGGTTACGTAGGCTTCACGTTGTTCGGTTGTATTAGCAAAGATGCGTTCATCTCCAAGCCACTGTTCGGGGATGAGGTCGACGATGTGATGCAGGGCCGTTGGGGTTAACTTGGGGCGCAGCGCGGTATCGACCTCGGGCAGCCTGCTGGCCAGCGAAATAAGCGCGTGCTGGGCGATGAGTGGAAATGGGCTCTGGCTGCGAGCTAAATAGTCGTTCCAATCATGGTGAAAGTATAGTGTGGCACCATGATCGATTAACCATAAACTCTGCTGCCAGAGCAGTAAGTTGACGTTGCGCGAAGTACGGTCGACATTGGTTACATAGGCATCAAACCAGACAATTTTGGAAGCGAGCTGCGAGTCGAGCGGAACAGACTCCAAAAGGATACTGAAGGCAGAAGCCTTGGAAAGGTAGCGTAAACCTAAATTTAGCCCCACACTCGCCTGCAGGAGATCTTGAATTTCAGCATCCGGCTCCGACCGGCCAATGGCCGGATCCAGAGTCAGAAACACGATTTCGGGCACTCGCAGCCCCAGCAGCTGCGCGATTTCTCCGGCAACCAGCTCGGCGATCAGCGCTTTGACTCCCTGACCCGCTCCAGTAAATTTCATGACATACAGCTGCCCGTCGTCGGCTTCGACAATCGCGGGCAAAGATCCCCCTTCCCGCAGCGGCGTGACGTAGCGAGTTGCTGTTAGCGTCTTAATCATTTCTGACCTTTTTGGATTGGATTGCGGCAACTTCAATGATTTTCAAGTATAATAGCAACTCAAACCTACCACAAGTCGGCTATAGGAGGATTATCAATGGCGGAGAAAAGAAGCCGCGAGAGGCGGCGCGAACGAAAGACACCCAACGTGGTGCCGGGCGGCTTAGAGGGAGGCTGGTACAAACCTCTTAAGGATGAAGATGTCCTGCGTATTCACCATGCGTCATTGGGGGTTCTGGAACAAACAGGCATCGAAGTCATGCCGTCAGAATGCCGTGAGATTTTTCGGCAAGCCGGAGCCAACGTTGACGAGGCCGATAACCGCGTTTATATTCCGCGCCGTATGGTTGAGGATGCCTTAGCCAAAGCTCCGCGTGAAGTTATTTTATGTGGCCGGGATCCCAAACATGACATGGTTCTGGGCAGAACACGCGTTTATATGGGTACCGGCGGGGCGGCCGTTAAAGTCTTGGACCTGGAAACGCAGCGCATCCGCGAGACGACTTTGGCCGACGTAGCTCAAATTGGCCGGCTGGTTGACACGTTGGACAGCATTCATTTCTACCTGCGCGCCTGCGTTGCTCGAGATATCCCCATCGATCTTCTTGATATTAATACCTATTACGCGGCGATCAGCAACACGACCAAGCATGTGACTATAAATTGCTTTTCAGTTCAGTCGGTTCGAGATATAGTGGAGATGGCGTCCATAATTGCCGGCACCCGGGAGGCGCTGCGAGCGCGTCCAATCGTCTCATTGACGGCGTGTTGGACGGTCAGCCCCTTGCGCTATGCGCCTGAGACCGTCGAGGTCCTAACTGAGGCCGTTCGTCAGGATATTCCGGTCTTTCTCTCGTCCGCACCCCAGGCCGGCGCGACCAGTCCGGCGGCGCTGGCGGGCACGCTGGTCCAAATAAACGCCGAAGAGCTGTCCGGCGTTGTCTACACCCAATTGCTCAAACCGGGGGCACCCATTGTTTTGGGTTATGTCCCCTCGGTCGCCGACTTGCGCACCGGCAGTTTTAGCGGCGGCGCCGCCGAATTTGGCTTAATGAATGCGGCTGCAGCTCAACTCGGCCAATTTTACAATCTTCCGGTCTATAACTCATCGGGCCTGGCCGACTCCAAAGTGCCGGATGTTCAGGCCGGTTATGAAAAAGGGATCACCGGGCTGGCGGCGGCGCTGGCCGGCTCGAATTATATTCACCACTCAGCCGGCTTTTTAGAGTCTTTGCTGACCGTAGCCTACGAGCAGTACGTCATCGACGATGATATTAACGGCTCGATCATGCGCGC
>JBFGLD010000106.1:0-9973 GCA_041576335.1 Anaerolineae bacterium
AGCAAGTAAGCCCTTAATGTCAACAGGTAGCAGCCTGGCAACACGCCTGCTGCGATGAGGGCCGTCAACATAATCCGGCTTTTCGTTTCAGTCGTCATTGCTTCTCCTTTTCAATCCGGCGTTACGCATCGGGTGCGTCCCAAAATTGGGGAAAGCATGGGGGGCGCTTGCCCAGCCGAGCTGGATGCTTCGCGAGGGTATCCCCCCGAATCCCCCCTGGTTTGTCCCAGCTTCCTAAAATCTGGGACGCACCCTTGCTCATCAAAGCTCTTTAACGGGTCATTTGTTCCATCTGCGCCTGTCTGCGCATGCCGTCGTCAATCCACGCTCGTGATCCCTCTTTGGCCGGTAGCACTGCCCCGATCAGCCACAAGAGTGGTAAAAATATCCCCAACACCCCTAACAAGGTGTACCCTTTCCTGAAAGTGAGCAGACAAACCGTAAAAACAAAAAAGATGTAAAGCGTAAAAAGTGTGATCGATAGAATCCATTCTAGACCTGTCATTTGATAAATACCTCCTTTGCTATAATAGTTTTGCCGTGTAACATCTTTTTAATCAGTATACCCACGCTCGACGCACCTCGACCGGGGTTGGACCATCGGTCACGGTGGTGGCGGACGGGTCGGTAATGACACGCTGGGCCATCCACGTTGGCTGGGCTGTGTCCAGATCGCCCACCAGCCAGGCGCCGGGCGCTTCGCAGGCGTAAGTCACCGGCTGACCGGCCAACTCCAACGATACGTCGGCTCGCTTGCCGCAGGGCGGGTTACCTTCTTCCAGCTCCAGGTAGAAGATCACCGGCTCAGCGGATGAAGGGTCGCCGCCGGACAGGGAGTTAGTGGCCTTAGCCAGCGCATAGCCGCCAAAGACCGGGTTCGGGCTACACAGCAGCGTGCTCCCCTGCAGTACAAAGCACGGGTCTAAGGCCCCGCCGTCCTCCGGCAGGCAGCGGTACACTCCGGCCTTGGGCACAACCCATGAGCTTTGGCAGGTCGACGCGAGCGGCTCCTGGCCCGGGTCAATCTGGACGGAGGCCGGATCAAACTGGATGATCTCGGTCGCGCCCGCGGCCTGGTCCCTGGCGAAAGTAGCCGCCAAGGCGCCATCGTCGCTGCGCAGCTCCAGCTTATTCCCGCGGATGGTATAGGTTGCGGCGGTGGCGAGCGCGGCCAGATACAGCTGCTCCTGTTCCATAATCCCTTCCGGCTCGGCGCATAATTTTCGGGTAGCAGCCGCCGGCCCTACGGTCAGGTTATTTTCATTTGTCTGATAAGTTGCCATGTAGTTGTTACAGCCCGCCGAGCCGCTGAGGTTACCGTCCTGGCCAAAGGTGGCCGTCATTTCAGTGCCGACGATGACGCTAACCACCGCCTGCCGGCCGTTGTTGTACCCTGTTACGATCCAGGACGTACCGGCCAACTCGGTGGACTGGGCGGTGAACTGCATCGTGCCGCTATCAAACTTTAGATCGATGAACAGATTTTGACCTTGAATAAAGTAAATCGAGGCCGCACTGAGCTGAGCCACAAACTGATCCCCCAGCGAACCGGGTGGACAGGCGACCAGAGTCGTGGGACCCGTTTCAATGGTGATGGAATTGCTGTCGACGCTGTAAGTGCCGCCGACCTGGTTGCAGTCAGCCTGGATGGAAACCTGGCCGCCTGGCAAGAACTGCGCCGTGTAGTTGGCCGGATCATCCGGTACAATCTTGTCACCGTTATTCATACTGGTTTGATCCCAGCGCCAGAAGGTACCCGTCAGGTCAGGGCCATCCCCTTCTTGTACAATTTGGTTTGAGACTTCGACCAATTGATCTCCTTGTAGTTCATAGCTTTTGAGCACTTGCTGACTGGGGCAGCAAAATGGATCATCCGCACCCGCCTGAATCAAGTCAACGATAAT
Organism: Anaerolineae bacterium; assembly: GCA_041576335.1. Classification (GTDB taxonomy): domain Bacteria; phylum Chloroflexota; class Anaerolineae; order 4572-78; family J111; genus JANQQF01. The sequence continues at coordinate 1,905 of JBFGLD010000106.1, forward strand.
TTGGTTGTTTTCGACGGTGATCGTATTGATTTGAACCCGATCCCCCAAGAATGTAGTGGCTACATTCGCCGGCCGGCCGTCCCGACTGACCATCAGATGCAGGTCGTAAAAAGTTCCGCTGCCACCGGGATCGCTAACCAGCACCACTGCCGCCGCCGGCTGTACGTTGAGCTCACCATAGGCCACGTTCGGAGTCAACCGCACCTTGATCTCCGTGGCCGAGCCTGGCGCAACCGGCTCGCTGAACCGGCCGTTTTCCAGGGTGACCGAGCCGGCAGGGGTGTACTGGGATTGGTAGGTCGCGTTGGCCAACGCCTGGGGCGAAAGATCGGGTGGTATATTTGGGCCAAACCTGGCCAGCAGCAGCCCCACCACGTCCGGGGCAGGAATGCACAGCACCCAGCCGGGTTCAATCAGATCAGGGTTCTCAATTGTGGTAAACTTGTCGTCGGTCTGGGCGTTGGTGGCGGTCACAATTTGATCGAAAGCCAATACGTCGCCGTAAAACTTCTCGGCAAGTTTGCTGAGCCAGTCGCCGGCCTGGACGGTATACTCAACCTCACAGGGCACCGGTGGCTGGGCTGATACGGTCAGAGGCAGCCGTACGGCGACCAGGGTTAGGATGGCCACGATGATGATAGCTGATTTCGAACTCATATGGAGGTTTGAAATCCTTTGTAAACCGTATGCTCGCCCTGACTGATGCGTTCGAGTAACTGGTACTGACCAAACGTTTGACCAAGTAAGTCGACCATAAAAAGTAATCCTTTGCAAATAAATTCGCTAAATCGACCAAGTACGGGTTCAATGCTTGTTACTGCGCCGTAACGAACCGAAGTAGAGCAGTGTGTAGAGCACGATGATCGTATCCATGATCGCCGGCGGACGGAAACCCTTGGAGAAGGGCTTGTCTGAATTCGATAGGACCAGGAAGACCATGAACGCCTTCTCGATTGTGCTGTAGAGCAGGATGGCCATGCGCCACGACTCCTTGAAAGCGGCGGCGATCATGAAGATACCCATTAGAAAGACCATCATGCCCCAATGCTGAACGAAAATTGTGTCTTTCTCGACGAACTCGAGGTTTTGAACATTCTCGACCGTATACTTCGGCCAGAATGCATTCAGAGCGGCCAGCGCGGTGCCGAGCCCACCAATGACCAGCACGGGCTTGAAAGTGACTTCTACGAAACGGCTAAACATGCTGCATTGCCTCCGAGTTTGGTAGAATGGGTCATTAGGTCGTTCCTCCTCTAACTCATTTAACTTGCCTGAACTTCCTTCTCTTCCTGCTGTTGCTGCCAGGGCCAGCGTCCTTCGATCTCAACCACAAGCGACCAACTCAGAAAAGTCCGAATCAACACCAACAAGCCCAGAATAAGAACACTTTGGAGCGTAGCCTCAAGAGCAACGGTACGCACGATGTCGGCTGCTACCAGAATCTCCAAGCCCAGCAACAGCGACCGGCCCAAGTCCGACTTGTACTGTCGATATCGCCTATCAGCCGGCAGAGGAATGAAGCGCTGGTAGACGTAGCGGACCGTCGCAAAGGTAATGGCTATGACGATGATGGCTACGGCCAAAACCTCGATTCCCAAAGCAGCGTACTCGATCCAAACCAGGATGGTAAGTTCCTCACTTCCGCTGGCGATAAGGTTGTACAACACAGTCTGGTCCTCCTCCTCTCAACCCTTGAATTCTATCCGCTCGTTGCTTTCCAAAGGCCACATCGTGATGAGTGTACGCCTTTCCGTTGATGAAAATCTGGAATATTCTCTTCAGCACTGATTTTGCCTCAGAGACCGGTTAGAACGTTTAGTGCACTCGCACGATACAGCGGAAGCCGATGTGAGTCGTGCCGGTGTCGATCATCTGCGGCCGGCGAGCCGCCGGCCGGTAGCGCAGGCAGTAATTAGGCGCACACAGATGGGAACCGCCCTTGACCACCTTGCGCGGAACGCGAAACTGGGGCGCTGACACATCGAAGCTCTCTTCCTCCCGGCCGCCGCGCGGATTGTGCGGAATGCAGCACGCTTTTTCCGCCTCTTTTGGATGAGCCTCGGTCCACCAGTCGGTGGTCCAGTCCCAGACGTTGCCGGCCATGTCGTAGAGCCCAAAGCCGTTGGGCGGGAATGAACCCACCGGCGACGTGTTCTCAAAGCCGTCCGTATTATGATTTTGCCAGGGGAATTCCCCCTGCCAGGTATTGGCCACGGGCTTGCCGTCGGGAAAGTGCTCGTCACCCCACACAAAAGCTGCACCCTCGAGCCCGCCGCGGGCCGCAAATTCCCACTCGGCTTCCGAGGGGAGGGTCTTGCCGGCCCACCCGGCGTAGGCCAGCGCATCCTCATAGGCGATGTGGACCACAGGGTGATGCTTGCGCTTCTTAATGCTGCTGCGCGGACCCTCCGGCCGCCGCCAGCAAGCCCCCGGCGTCCAGACCCACCACTGGTTGATATACCTCAAGTCGACCGGCCCCTTGGTTTTTTGGAAGACCAGCGACCCGGGCACCAGATTCTCCGGCGGCGCATCGGGATACAGGGCCGGATCGGGCCTTCGCTCGGCCACAGTCACATAGTCTGTCTCTCGCACAAAGCGGGCAAACTGGGCGTTGGTCACCTGGTATGGGTCCATCCAAAAGCCATCCACGGTCACCCGGCGAACCGGCGCTTCTTCCGGGTAGTGATCATTCGACCCCATGCTGAAGGTGCCGCCAGGAATCCAGACCAGGTCGGGCTGTGGCGGTTCGCCCGGCGCTATATCTTTCTGTCCGATTACTCCGGAGTCAATTTGAGTTGCCACGTCAACGTTCCTTACGCCTAAGAGGCCATTTGAATATTCGGGTTGAAAGGATTGGCAGCGCTTAAATTGATGACAAAACAGACAGATTCGAGCCATTTCTAGGTGCAAAACTGCCTCAGCACTACCAGTCCTCACCACATCAAGCAATTTTCAAATAGGCTCTAAGATAAGCCCTTGATTGGGGCAGCTACCGGCCGCTGCTGATCACCTTCTCGCATCTACGTCTTCCGGGACGCTCCGGAATGCCAAACTGTTGGTCTACATGGCGTGGCCCAGGGCTTTCAATGCTTAGCCGGTACGGGGGCAAGCCAGTTTATGGCCGCTCACTTTTCTTCCGCCAGCTTTGATTCTAAGTCAAAATGGTATTCAATGCATCGGTCATCTAGTGAGTTTTTCCTTGGTACAAATGACCCAACCCCTAACCGACCAATCGTCCAGGATACGCCGATCTAATAAATTTCTTTCCACTCATTCTTCATACTGACCACCAGCCAGTCACGTTCGCCCGGTAGCGGCAGCACTTTCCCTGTCCCGGCGTCGTAAGCGTATTCTCGCGGGGCGTCATCGTGGTGGACGAGCAGTTCGAGCAGTTGGAGCGATTTGCGGCCGCTTGTTTCGCTGTACCACAACATATATAGGTCGCTATCGGCAGTGCCCCCGGTCGAAGCGATGAACATCTTGAAGCCGTTGTCAGATCAATAGTGGAGCCGTTCCACCATCGGTTTGTAGACAAGCTGCTTGAACGGCAGGCCAAAGTAACAACGCAGCCCCTCAGGAAGCCGCCGCGGCGGCGGGTTTGGCTCCCCTCCGCCCTAACTCCCCGGCGGTAACCAGCAGAATAACAACCAAGATCAGGGAGGCAACCAGCGCCATGACCATCGTGTCGGTACCAAAGTTGCCGGCCGCTACCAGCAGCGCCGCCGACAGGTTGCGCTGACCTGTGCCCAGAGCCAGCACCTTGCGCCCGTCCGAGTCACTTCCCGAGGCCAGCAGGCAGCCGATCAGCACGCTGCCCAGCGCCAGGATGATCGTGGCTATGATAATCCCGCTGCCGATAGCGCCGATGATGTTGCGGAACTGGAGCAGCACCCCGGCCACAATCAGAATGAGCAGGCTATAGGTAGACGCTTGCGACAAGTGCGGCTGCCAACTGGCCGCCGTGTCTGAGTAGCGCCAGTTGACCAGCAGGCCGATAACCAGCGGCAGCAGCATCAGCACGATGAGCGATTGGGCAATGGCTCCAGCGTTGACCTGCACGCCGGGCAGCATCAGCGGCAGAACCAGGGGGGCGTAGAAGATGGTGACCACCATCAACAGCACCATCATGCCCACCGCCAGCGGCAGATTTCCCTTAGACATTTGGGCCAGTTTGGGCAAAAAGGGCGCGCCGGCACATGCGCCCAGCAAAATCAGGGCCGTTTGCTGATCATCACCCATCGGCACCAGCAGGGTCAGCACAAAGGCCAGCAGCGGCACCAGCAGAAAGTTAGCGGCCAGCATTAAGATCAACTGGCGCACGTTGCGCAGCGGGTCAATGATGTGCTTGACCGTCAGACTCATGCCCATGGCCAGCATGCTGGTGATGATGAATAGGTTCAACGCCAGGCCGGCGATGGTGGCTAGAATTTCATTAAGCATGGCTTAACCTCCCAGTTTCATTGAGCTGATTTGGGGTGGTTCACGAATCGGTTGACACTTTTTTGCCAGTCGAACGACGAATGAAGGTTGACGAACAAAAGCCTGCCTTGGATTCACGATTTTGCCGGCGTCCGTCGCCGGTTCTTCGTCCACAGTGCAAAGCTAATTTCTGTATTTTATGTATCACCCCGGCTAAGAAATTATTTAGCCGGCGAGCTGGCCTCAGGTTGAGCCTGAGCCTTTGGCCCCGACCCCAGCATCACCCCCAACCAACGCGAGCCGGCATAGCTTTCCAGAGATATTTTGATGACCGCCGTGAGCGGCACGGCCAGAATGAGCCCGATTGGCCCCAAGACCCAGCCCCAGAAGATCATCGAAGCCAGTACGATGAACATAGACAAGTCGACACCCTGGCTCATCAACCGGGGATAGATGGCATAGTTCACGACAATGTTGACTACCAGGTAGGCTACAATGACCAGTAAGACCGTAATCGTCGGACCAAATTGAATGAAGGCCACGATGACCGCCGGTATGGCCGCCAGAATCGAGCCGATGTAGGGGATGAAGTTCATCAAAAAGGCCACAAAGCCCCACAGCAAGGCAAAATCAACCCCCAAAAGCCAGAGCGCGATGATCACACCCACCCCGGTAATCAGGCAAACTTGGGTTTGGGCGACTAAAAAACTGCGGAGGTTGGTTGTTATTGTGTTGAGGTAGCGATAGGCCGGCTCGCTTGGGTTAAAGGCTTCGTTCAGCTTGCCCGGAAAGCCGCTAACCTCGACCAACAGGAAGATGGCATAGACTAGAATCAACACCGAGCTGGATAACAGGCCGGCTACACCGCCCAGCACATACCTGATGACACCCAGCGGGTTGGTCTGGTCAGACTGGGCCATCGTTTTGAGCTGGTCTACCTGAATGCCAGCTTGGGCCAGCATTGCGCCAAGCGCGTCCAGTTGGGTTTGAAGCTGCTGCTCAAGAGTTGGTAGCGAGGCGCTGAGATTTAGCGCCGTTGTTCCCATGATAAAAAGCAAAAGCAGTGATACCAGCAGCGTCCCCAGAACGGTGACCGTCAAGGCCAGACCACCAGACATGCCCCGTCTTACCATCCACGACCGCGGTATATCAAACACCACGGCGAACAAAACCGCGATAAAGATTGGATTCAAAATTGAAGCGGTGGCGCGCATCCCGGCCACAAGGGCCACGCAACCGATGACAATCACCATAAAGCGAACTGCCCCTGACTGAGTTAGAAAGTTGTTCATCTTTTAAGCCTCCTCTATAAAAAATATTACGCAGAGTTGCATGGAGTAGCACAGAGAAACACGGAGAGAAAATTTAAACATCTCTGTGAATCTCTGTGCCTCCTTTATATGCTCTGCGTTCCTGATTTTCATCCCCGGTGGTATCCCGTAGCCGAGTCTGTCCAAGATTTTTGAACAGCCCGGATGGCCGGTCGATTATTTTTTGGCCTATTTTGATTCTTTTGGCCCAGCCTGCGGGCCACCGATGAACCCGCCGGCCAACGCGCCGGCCAGGGCCACGATCTTGGCCAGGAGCACGATAATCAACTGGGTTTAAGTAATTCTTTAATAATTGAAAATAGTAGCATTTTTAAATTGAAAATGACAGCACCTCCTTTCGCAACGAGGAGACCGACTCCTGCCGTAGTTTACACTTACGCGGCAGCTTTGCGCTTGCCAAATAACCCACCCTGATACGCGATTCCGCCGCCCGCCAGCACGATGACGAGCAGTGTGTCAAGCGCACCCTCAAAAAACGGCAGCCAGATGGTGAGTCCGCGCGTGACGAGTAGCCCACCAACCAGCCCGGCCAGAATAATCAGCGCCCAATCCTTAAAGCGCCTGACCATGATCAAGCCGACGCCGCCGCCCACGACCGCGAGCAGCCAATTGAGCAAACCGAAATTGAGGCGAAAGAGATCGAGGAATCCCAGCACAATCGCTGCGCCCGCGAGCGCGCCCAGAACAAGAAGTACGATATCTACGATCCCTTTCGCAAATGCCGCGCCTAAGAATCCGATAACCGCGAACAGGCTGGGAATGGCGAGCATTAGCAGCGGGCTGGATGATCCCGGGAACAGGCTCAGCAAGCCAATGCCGAGCAGCGCCCCCACCGCCGCGCCCAACACGGCGAGTCGTCTACCTAACGCCAAAACTGCGACACCCAGTGCAATCACCAGGATTGGAAACATTGTGTGTACCTCCATAAAAGTGAATTTCTCTTAGAGACCCGTCAGGTCTGATGCCTATACACTCTACTGCCGCGCCATCACTGCGCGCAGCGCTGCCTCATCGTCCGTGATCAACTCGCCACTCACGTCCACGGTCACGCTGCAGAGCGTGCTGGTGAACTTAAACGGCGGTTGGACCTTATCACATACCGGAGAGCCGGTGTCGTCCATGATGATGAACAGGACGTTGGGCGTATTCTCTTTCGACCGCAGCGGTTCGGGCCAGGCCGGGCTGGAGACATCGAACGTCCGCCTCGATGACCCAGTCTGTTCAACCACGTAGTCCTGCCTTACCGTGAGATTGGTCTGTTGCACGAGGCAGGCAAGTCTACCGGTGTATTGGCGTTGACGCCGGTCACTTCAATCTGCACGTCAAAATCCCCTTCAAACTTGAGGGGTTCGTATTCGCCGCTGTAGCTGCCGCGAAAAGCAACCGGATAGCCGCTCTCTGGGTCAATATACAGGTCGGCGTCTTCTGCCGACCACAACGCCTCGCCAAAGGTTCTCAGTTGCGGATCGGTGCTCTTTTGCGCGGCGGCAAGGAAAGTATCCCCATTGAGTACATAGTGATTGACAGACACGCCGTTCAGGGTTTCTTCGCCGACCAACTTACCGTGGGCCACGTCACTGCTCGTCACCATACTCAGCAGGCTCGAGGGACTCATTTCGTCCAGCGTCGCAGTGGCTTTGGGGGCATCACGTTTGACGCATAGGGGGAACAAGCCATTGGCAACAAGGTAGGTGCCTTCTGGCACTTTGTAGATGTCAACCTTGGACGGTGTGAATAGACCTACCAGAGATCCACCGACCTGGGCAGCGATATCCCCCAACAGGCTGCCTGATACGGTGATCCGGCTTTTTTCTTGGTCATTCGTCGTCAACAGACCGTTTAGGTCACCCTGGGCGCGCTTGTCGTTTATAAGGCCGTTCACATCAATCTTGACCGTCGCGTTGAGCGAGGTGAGATCCGTAATTGGTTCGATCGGGATGACGTCACCGGGGAGCGGTGTTGGCGTGCTTGTGGACGCTGCAAGGACTGTGAACATTGCTGAGGAAAAAGCCGGCGCGGCGACGCCGAGCGCCAGGCCCAGCACGATGGCGATCGCGACCAGCGCGAACCCTGCGGAAAGATGCTTATTTGTTGTTTTCACGAGTTTCGGCTCCTTCTACCTTGATGAGATGATGGGCTGCTATTGGATTTTCGCAGCCCGCTACAATTTCCCTAGCCGATCCCGCGTTCGGCCCCGTCGCAATCATAGAAGTACTAATCTACCCGCCAGGATAGCTCCATTGCGGTGTAATCGAGGTGTATATCCGGCCGGTTGTGAAGGTATTAGCTCTCGTTAATGGCTTCAGCAGACATCTCCGG
>JBFGLD010000107.1:0-9955 GCA_041576335.1 Anaerolineae bacterium
CAACACCGGGTGACGAAGCTCTCGCCCCGGCCCGCAACGGCCGGCGAACTGCGGCAACTCTTCTTAGACTCGATGGTCTGCTGGTAGGCTATCCGTATCGGGGCCAGGGATTGATCGGCCACCCCGTCTCCACCTCAATCGCCAGCAGGCGGTTGTATTTGGCCAGCCGCTCCGATTGGGTAATAGATCCAATTTTTATTTGATCGCCGGCCCAACCAACTGCGAGGTCGGCCAGCCAATTGTCCTCAGTTTCTCCACTCCGGGCGCTAATGGTGACCTGCCAGCCGGCCGAGCGAGCCAGCCGGCAGGCTTCGGCCGCCTCGGTTACCGTGCCGATCTGGTTGACCTTGAGCAGCAAGGTGTCGGCAGCCTGGCCGGCAATAGCCTGGCGGATCCGGATCGGATTGGTACAAAGTAGGTCGTCCCCCACCACAAGGGCCTTGCCGGCAACCCGGGCTCGCCATTCGGACCAGTGGGACCAGTCATCCTCGGCCAGGCCGTCCTCGATGCTGACGATGGGATACTGCTGAAGCCAACTCAGCAGCTGATCGATCATGGCCAGGCTGTCGAGCGTTTCGTCGCCGAGATCATAGCGGCTGTTTTGATAAAAGTGACTGGCGGCTACGTCTACAGCCAGGGCCACGTCCCGGCCCGGCACCAGACCGGCCAACTGGATCGACTCGACGGCATCGGCCAGCATCGCCTCGGCGCTGGGAAAGTTAGGGGCCAAGCCGCCCTCGTCCGCGGTGAGGGCCCGCATGCCATAGCGGCGATACACCAGTTCAGCCGCTGTCTGGTACACTTCGGCCGTCATCGCTAACGCCTCGTCGATGGTCTGGGCCGAGGCCGGTACGACCAGCACATCCTGGATCGCTACTTGGGCTCCGGCGTGCTTACCGCCGCTGAATAAATTGATGGTCGGGCGCGGCAAGGATCGCAGCGGTTGGGACAGCAAATCGGCGAAATAGCCATACAGGGGCAGCTTGCGCTCCGCAGCGGCGGCTCGGGCAAAGGCCAGCGATACGGCCATCAGCGCATTTGCTCCCAGACGTGCCTTATTTGGCGTTCCGTCAAGATCGACCATGGTCAAATCGAGTTCGCTTTGGTGGTTAAAAGCGCGATTGGCCAGGGCCTGGTGTAACTCACCCATCACGTGGCTGACGGCCTGGCGACAGCCCAGGCCGCGGTATCGACGGGGGTCGCCGTCACGCAGTTCGTGCGCTTCGGCCGCACCGGTTGAGGCCCCGGCCGGTACCGAGGCTGTGCCCCTGCCACCGCTGGCGAGCTCGCACGTCGCCTGCACCGTGGGCCGGCCGCGGCTGTCCAAAATTTCCAGGGCGTCTAATCGTTTAATCGTAGCCATAATTCACAAAGACAAACCCTCGATGAACCGGTTGATAAGATCCGCGACGTTGGCCGGTATGTTCGAAATTAAAGCCAGCACAGCCTGTCGCTGGCGGCTGCGGCCGGCCGGATCGAGGTATTCCAGGGCAGAGCGACCATCCACGCGAGCCAACAAGCAGCCCAGCGTGTGACGCACGGCTCGTGGCTCGAGTGGCGGAGCCCAGCCAACATTCCCCAACGTTTGCCGGTATACCTGCCAGTAATGAAGCGCGGCCCGGGCAAAGGCCTGACGCTGACCGGGCCGATGGTTCGCTTTGCTCAAGAAGTGGGTCAGCGAAAAGCCCAGGTCGAAGGCCGGGTCGCCAAAATGAATGACTTCGTGATCTAAGAGCACCAACTGCTCCCGGTAGACCAAAATATTCTTGGGGCTGTAATCACCGTGGACCAAGGTCAGCCGGCAGGTGCGGGTCTCGTCGATGAGGGATTTCAAAAAAGAAGCTGCGCCGGGAACCTGGCCGGCCGTGTAACCATAGTAAGGTTCAAGCCTGAGCGACTCGAAGAAAGAGCGGTCGTCAAAAGCTGCAGCCAGGTCAGCCCGCTGTTCGTAGGCCCGGCGGTGAATGGCGCCCAACAGCTGCCCAAACTGTTCGACGTGGTCCGTAACTACGTGACCGGCCAGCAGCAGCGATTTCCAGTTTTCGTGCGGTTGGGGCACTGCCTGCATGGCCAGCAGATGGTGCTCGTGATCCTCAAAAACAAATGTGGGAATGGTTCCCCCGGGCGCCAGTTGAGTCAACCAGCGCAAGCCCAGCGCCTCACGGTGCACGCGTTCCGGGCTGCTGAACCAGTCGACCGGCACGCGGAGTTTGGCCAGGGCTTGCTTGAGCACCCAGGTTTCGCCCGTCGATCGCTCGAGCTGTACGGTGCGGTTGGATACGCCCCCGGCCAGGTTCCGGATCGCGGGCTGTTCCGACGGATCGATGCGGCCGGTCTCCCTGAGATATGCGATTAACTGGTCCGGCTGCTCAATATCGAGGGTAGCCATTTATTTCTGGACCGACTTAACCTGAGGTTTTAGGAATAATACACTTCCCACCCGGGTTGAGTTTACACTAATTAGCCCCACCTGGCCGAGATTGTAGAAGAGAACCTATTTCGGGTTGATTCGGCCTACTCCTTAAGCACGCTTGACGGTGAATAACACGACACGATCCGGTTGGGCACGTCGACGATCTCGCCGATCTTCAGTATGCCTGGCTGCGCGACAGTCCGTGTTTGGCTTCGAGCCAGACAATCATACTCGTATTATATTACCAAGCGCAAACTCAGAGAAATCAGCGTCGCGGTTACGGCCGTGAGCGCGCTTCTGGTCGCGCTGGCCATTTTTTTCTCATTTTTATCAGCCCGCATGGATTGTCGGAACCAGAGTCGATATCGGGCCATGAGCCTGAGGAAGTGCTCGAGGCCCCAGCAGGGAAAGAGAACATAGCCAAGACCGTAAGCTGAATGACCTGGTCACCTGACCAGGTAAAAAACTCACCACTAAGCCAGTGAGTATTCTCTCCAGATGGCGGGTGTTTATGGATGGGTTTTGTCCTATGATAAAAATGGCGTAAAAGGAGTAAAGCGATTGTCCAAATCTTAGGCGATGAAGTCATTGTCCCTAATTTGCATCTAGCGTGCATCTGCAGATGCCCCCTCATTCGAATTCTGTGATACTCTCCCAATAATCAACCTCCCCAGATGTACTATGCATCTGGGGAGGTTTTGTTAAGGAAGGAGATACGACTATGAAGGAAGTGTTACTCAATCAAAACTGGAAAAGAAAAGGAGAAACGAAATGACCACCGAACAAATGAATGATATCACTACAGAGCAAGAGAAGAGCCGGCAAGCGGCTCTCCGTCAACTAGAAGCCATCTACTGGGGTGGGGTGATTATCTGGGCGGGCCTGGTCTTTGGGGCCGACAGCCTGGGCTATCTACCCCGACTCGGTGGAGCCGGCGCTTGGAGCTGGGTTTTCTTGGGAGCGGGACTGTACGCTTTGCTTATGGCGCTTGTCCGCGTCACCTCGCAGGACTATCCGAACCCGGCGACATCGGACTACGTCTGGGCCGGAATTTTCTTAATTCTCGGTCTCGGCGGATTTTTCAGTTTCAACATATCCTGGCCGTTGATTCTGGTACTGGTTGGTATCGCAATTCTGGGAAAAACGCTCTTGCGCCAGGAATAGACCGCCACGTTCGGGTAAAGCATTAAGGCAGTTGCAAGATTTAAATCGGTCAAACAGAGCCAAATAAAACGTAAAACGTGAAACGTAAAGCACGTTCACGGGACAAAGTCCTTACGTTTTACGGACGTTTGAACAATTATTTTCTTGGAACTGCCTAAGAGGAAAAGGGCATAAAGCTCAAACCAAAAGGAGATTAATCATGAGCGAATCACAGATGAAGACCGTTTCCAGAACGCTTCAAGTTACTTACGACGGGTCTCAGCATTGCACGGCCGTGCTGGAACCTCAGGGAAAGATTGTGGCCACAGATTGTCCCTATACCGGTAAAGGCGAGGAGTACTCGCCGATGAATTTGGTGGGCACCGGGCTGGCCGGCTGTATGCTAATTTCGATGGGGACGCTGGCGATGCGGGACCAGTTGGACATCTCCGGCGCCCACGTGGATGTGGAACTCTCTGGGTCTGAAAAGCGTATCGAGACCATCGACCTAACCTTCACGATGCCCAGAAACTTTTCCAAGGTTGAACGGATCAAGCTGCAAAGGGCGGCAGAACTGTGCCCCATCGAACACAGTTTTCACCCTGACATTCCAATCTCGGTTCGCTACGATTATCCGGAGTAAAAGGAGTTTTTGAGATGAATGTTGTGGAAACTAAAAAATTCGAGTCACGCGAACAAATTATGGAGAGCCTGCGCAAAGACCGCAATCTAGCCGGGGCTGATATGAGCGGCCTGGATTTATCCGGCATCAAATTAGCCGGACTGAATATGAAAGGGGCTGATCTCCATAATAGCGATCTGACCCAGGCCAGATTAGCCGGGATAGATATGAGCGAGGTTAACCTGGCCAACGCCCATCTGGACGACGCCCGCATTGCCGGGGTCAACCTACGCGGGACCAACCTTCGGGGCGCCCACTTAAACGCTGTAAAGATGGCCGGGGTTGACTTGAAAGAAGCCGACCTGACCGGAGCCGACCTCAGTCAAAGCAGATTGATTGGGGTCGATGTCGCCGGGGCCGACTTTAGCGATGTGACTACGACCGAGGCTCGGGCAGTCGTTAAATGGTCTAAGGCCAAAGTGCAACCGACCAACTTACCTGAGTCGATTCGCATACCGCCCCGCTGGCCGCTGCTCTTATTGGTGGGTATCGTTGCCCTGGTTATCTTCCTTAAAATGCGGCGGCGTGGCCAGTGCTGAAGGTTCTCCGGCAGCCGCTAACCGGTATGTCACACCAGGTGAGCTGGCCCAGCGGCTGGCCACCCTGCGGCCAGAGAAGTTGACCAGATAATCAAATCTGCGGCCCGGGTGGAGAGAAAGACAAAAAATGAGCGTCATTTGGTACAAATTTTGGTCTGACCTGTGGGATAATAAAGCTCGCACGCTGCTGGCGGTGTTGAGTATTGCCGCCGGTGTGTTTGCCATTGGGGCTATGTTTGGTATGTCCGATCAGATGCTGGCGGGAATGGATGCCGCCCATCAAGCCAGCATACCTGCCCACTTTATCATGGTCACGACCAAAAATGTTGACGAAGACATTGCTAATCGTCTGAAGAAAGTCGAGGGGATCGAAGACATTGCGCTCAGCAGTCAACTGTACGGTCTTCGCTACAAGGTCCAGCCGGAGGATGAGTGGGAAACCGGCTGGCTGATTATGCGGGCAGATTACGAAGACCAGATATACGAGTTACTGCCCCTCAAGGAGGGTGAGTGGCCCCGGCGCAGTCGGGTCGGCATCGAGCGGCTGTCCAGCCAGCACTTTGGCCTGGAAATTGGCGATACGGTCATCTTTGAGGTTGATGACCGGCCCCGGCTGCGCAAAATTAACGGCAAGCTGCGCAACAACTTTGTGCCGCCACCATTAGCGTGCGGGACAGCCTGGCCTACTCATAGAATCGTTAAGTTATAGGAGATACATTATGAAAAAATTGGGGTTACTTATAGCAGTCTTTCTTGCCGGCCTGACGATAGGTGGTCTTATCTTTCCTGTTGAATGGCGTGGGAAACTGTCTCGACCGTTGGCGGCCCGTATCGGGCCCTGTTTAGGGCACATGCCGGACGACTGACCTTGAAAGGCCATTATGTCTGGCGTGCTCCAGACCCTCGAACAGAACATACAGCTTCTTGCTCTATTACAGGAGCAGGAATAGAAGTGGGTGGGATGCCCGTTGAGGCGTTACGTATTGCTGTGTCAAGCGCCAGGTGGCAATATACCGCATTAATCAGCGTGCACCACATTTTGACCGGCAGACAGATGATAAAAAACAATTGAAGACGGAATAGGGGAATCCAAATGAGACACTCTAGAATAAAATACCGAACATTGATTTCAGTATTTGGCCTGACGATGCTGCTCATGCTCTTCGGCCTGCCCACAGCTCTCGCCGGTGAGGCGCGGGGTGACGAAGTGATCCACATTAAGGCTGATGAAGTAATTAACGACGACCTCTTTGCCTCGGGTCGGGAAGTTATTATTGACGGTGTGGTCAAAGGTGACGTGATGGCTGTCGGTCAATCTGTGACCGTTAATGGTACAGTAGAGGGTGACCTAATGGCCGGCTCCCAATCAGTAACCATAAACGGTGAGGTAAGTGATGACCTAAGAGTAGGGGCCATGGTTATCATAATCGACGGGGTCGTCGGCGATGATGTGCTGGTCGGCGGTTTTAGTTTGGAAAGTGGTCCGGAAAGCTCGATTGGTGGCGATCTATTTATGGGTGGCTTTCAAGCCCTTATCGACGGTGAATTGGCCGGTGACATTAACGGTGGGGCTGGCGGAATGAAAATTTCGGGCAACGTTGGCGGCAACGTCGACGTGGAGGTTGATGAAGATACGGGTGGCCCTTCGCCGGTGAATTTTATGAGCGGGATCCCTGACATCCCACCACTGCCAATCGTACCGCTGGGCTTGACCCTTGATGACGACGCTTCCGTCGCCGGCAATGTCACCTATCGCAGCCCGGCGCGCGGTAACGTTCAGGAAGCAGCCGTTGGGGGCAGGGTAGAGTTTATCCAGCGGGAAATTAGAGCTGCTGAAGCCCGGATTGGGTTTGGGAGCTGGCTCTGGGATCAGATTCAGCGTCTGTTGCGCTTGTTGCTGATTGGTGCTTTGGCAATCTGGTTAGCACCGACCTTTATTGGCGCAGCCGGTCAAAAAATGCGAGAAAGTTTGTGGCCTAGTTTGGGCTGGGGCGTGCTGACGCCCATCATTTTCCTGGGTGTGCTGGTCCTGTTGGTGGTGATTAGCCTGCTGGTCGGTTTTCCGACGTTGGTCTTTGGGACACTTATCTTTGGTTTTCTGTTGATATTCTTTTACCTGGGGGCAATTGTGGTCGGACAGTGGCTAGGACGCTGGATTTTGCACAGAATTAACCCAGCTCGGGCTAACAGCGCCATGTGGACGACCTTGATCGGCTTGGTTGGGGTGTGGCTCTTGACTTTAATCCCTATTCTGGGCGCCATCGTTGGCTTTTTTGTCGCCCTGTTTGGTGTAGGGGGTCTGTTGCTGGCCGGATGGGAGCGCATACAGGGAGCGCGTGTTGAAGGAGCACCGGTAGTGGCCACCGCTTAACCGCCACAGCTGGACCTAATGGTGGTTATTGCAGGAACTTGCCGGGAAGTCGCCACCAAACAACCCTGTTTTCATACCGCGTTGCTTGGGCAGAGGCCGCAGATAGTGCCGGGCAGTGCGATCGCTATTGGTCATAGTACCAAGTACGCGAGGAGACTACGATTCAGGCGCTATCACTTTTTTCAGAGATCAGCCTAACCGTGCTGCTAACACTGATGGGGCTAGATGCCCTCATCGTTTGGGGCTGGCAGATCATGGTGCTGCAGGGCAAAAGCATGAAAAACGCCGATGGATCGTCAGACGACTGGCATGAGCAGAAGATATTTTACGGCATCGCTTTTGCCGATACATTTCTGGCCTGTCCAGCCTGTATTTTGGGCATTATTCTGATCTTTGTAGCCCGCGCTGGGGCTTTTACCTGCTGGCGCTAGTAAGTTTTTGGTTTGTCTGGGCCAACCTCATGACAACGGCGACCAGCCTACGGTTTGAGAACCCGATGCTCACCCTGAATTGGTGGATCACCTTTCCAACCGGGATTCTCGTCGGGCTGGCATATAGCCTGTGGACCATCATCCACTTTGACACGATTTACTTTTTGTAGAATTTTGAAACGAGAGATAAATGTGAACATCATCTGGGGGGTAATCCTCTTCATCATTTCTTCCATTGCCTTTTTTGGGCAAGCCATCACCGCCTTTTGGCCAGGAACGGCCACTAAGCTCGGTCTGACCGAACCAGAAGCCGACGTTGATCCAACCTTTTATGTGGACGTACGCGGCGAAGCCTATTGGGACACTGCAGTCTTGTGGATGCTGCCGGTTGCCGGAGTGCTGCTGGTGTTGAAAAGCCCTGTTTGGGTGTATTTTGGGTTAATCGGTGGGGGTATGTTTCTCTACTTTGCCGGACGGGGAATTGTGGTTCGCAGGATGATGCAGCGGTGCGGCGTTCGGATTGGGTTGCCGGGAACCCTGAGAGTAGTTTCTGTCTTTCTGACTCTTTGGGGCCTGGCAGCGGTAATCACAATAATCATGGCGATTACTACTTTGTCTTTGAAATGATCAAGGAGATGGTCTATGTTTAGTCAAATCTTGCTCTATATTGGGGCGCTTATTCCTATTATTTGGGGAATCGCCCATCTATTTCCAACGAGATCGGTGGTATCGGGATTTGGTGACATATCGCTCGACAATCGCCGCATTATCACGATGGAGTGGATTATCGAAGGTATTGCTATGATCTTCATTGGCGTGCTCGTCGCGAGCGTTACAATGATTGACCGTCAAAACGTGGTGTCAGGTGCTGTGTACGTGATTTCTTCAGCGACATTGCTCATTTTGGCCTTCGTTTCCCTATTTACTGGGTTCAAAATCAGCTTCTTGCCATTCAAACTCTGTCCGATTCTTTTTACCACGTCAGCTATTCTGATCATTGTGGCCAGTCTTCCTTGAGCCTTGGTTCAGAATGTAAGTCCCATTCACAAGGGCGTAGAAGGTTGGCACGGATACCGGCGGAAAGCTAAGGCTGACGAACTGCCCAAAGTGGCACCTCGGCGCTTCAATCCCAAAAACGAAGCCTGGCTGCCAATTATGCGCACCGAGCGGGGAGGCTGGTCGATGACCGTACTCTTTTCAAATACGGCCCGCGCTCACGAGTTGGGCAAAACCCATGATTGGGTGGTGATCTACTATCAAAAGGATGGGCCGGAGGCCCAGTGTACCGTTGTTACAGAATTTCGCGGGCCGCTCAAAGGAAAACGGGTTATCCGCGGGCGAGAGCATGAGCGTAAGGAGAAACGTGATGATTTGGATGATGTTAGGTAATGCCTTACTGATTTTCTGTTTGCGATTAATCGATGTTTCCCCCGTAAAGACGTTGAAGATGTCTTTCAGTTGGTCAACAGGATTGATCCAAAGAGTTTCATTGCCGTCGACGATATGAAGGCTGTGAGGCGGGGCTATATGCACGTCGCCAAGTAGCCGGAAATAAGGGATTTCCTTAGAAGGCTCCTTCGATTTGGCCATGCCTACTGCTGTGAATGAAATCGTGCTTGCGGTATCGCCGAATATTAAAGGATTCAATTCATGTGTAGTCGTTTCCGATTCTGCCAAAGCAGATGTAGATGAAGTTTACCTGACCAGATCAAAGGATATTAGGAGAATACTCGTGAAAACGATTGTATTTGAAAAAAAGGATTAAACGCTTTTTATGATCAGTAATGGGCTTGCCGTTAGATCGCAAAGGAATAGCCCGATGAAACAGCTTGATAAGCGCCGGATGGCAGGCTGGATTGCGGTAGGTTTGTCTACCGTCATCACCTGCTTTTGGGCATTTTGGGGCATCATCGAGAACTTTCACGAAGGTTGGTATTACGAGTCCATGCTGTCTAACGTGGGATTGATGTTTATGCAGTATCTTAGCCCGATGCTCATCTTCATGGCCGTTACACTCATTTCATTATTATGGCCCCGGTTTGGCGGTGGCCTCCATGTGATCTTCGCCTTGCTTGCTGTTTGGTTCTTTCAAGCTTTTTCCAATGCAGCCACGTTTTTGCTCATCGTGCCACTGATTGGGCTTGGCCTGCTTTACAGGTTTGGTCGTCCCCAACCACGTAGGGTAGCAGTCTCCCTGGCTATCGGACTTCCTCTTTTGACTCTGACCATATTTGGCATAGAACCTGTCCTGCGAGTGTCCCAACGCATTGACGATGGTAATCTTCAAGCCCGATTGGTGCATGGAAACAGGGTGAGTCTCATCTGGGCCCCGGATGGACCCGGCTGGCCGCGGGCAGGGATAAACTGGTATGAAGC
>JBFGLD010000108.1:0-9931 GCA_041576335.1 Anaerolineae bacterium
CGATCCTCGCCATTTGCGGTCGCGGCCAGACAGCACTCCTGAACCGCCAGCAACAGCTTCGCCACCATGTGCCAATAGATGCTGCCCAATCCTTCGTAGGCAAAGAAGGTGCCGGAGCGGCCGGTGAACGAGCGGTGGTCAAAGATCGTTTCAAACAAATCGAGGATGAACTCCCGCTCCGCCGCGACCGTTTCGGCATAGGCCGGCTCTTGGGCCAACGCCGTCAACACCCGCGCCACATCCTCCGCATGACGAAACGTACCGTTGAAGTGATACACACCCGTCTCGTCGCGGAGCAGCAACCGCTGGTCGCCGGCGGCGGTCAACGCCGCCACCAAGGCCGAGCCGGCTACCTGCCCGGCGGGGACGTTGTTCTTTTGCAGGAAGCCGGGCAGCGTCCGGTTAGGATACAGCATATACGAATGCTGGTCGGCGCGGTACAGCTCGCTCCGGCGCAGGCTCGTCAAAAGTGTCACTGCCTCATCCGGCGTTAGCATACCGGCTGAAAGGACAGCAACCTGTCCTTCCAGCATCGGATAAAGATGGTCAACGGCCGCGCTGTCCGTCCCAAGCCGCAGGATGTTGTAAGAATGGTACAGATTGTCCGATCGTCGGTTGGCCCGGAGGGTGTGCTCAATGTGGGCCTGGGCCAGCGCCAGAAAGTCCCGTAATTCCGGCCGTGTCACCTCAGCCTGTTTCGCAGGCAGCCCATCGCCATAGATGCTTGACCGGTACGCGGTTGCGGCTGCCCCCATGGCATCCATCACGGCCCGTCGAGCTTCGTCGGTAAATCCAGTTTCCAGGAGGGGTCGCCACCTGGCAAGAATAGCCTGTACTTCTACGAGCAGATCAGCTACCGCTACGCTGACGGGGAAGGTCGTTGCCTCTACACCGGCCAGTTGCGTCTGCCAGAAGGCGATAAAGCGGCGCAGGTAGGCCGCCGTCACCACCGACAGCCCCTTGCCCACCAGAGCATTGTTGGCGTCGTTCCATTCGGGGCGCTGGGTGTTCATCCAGATGCCCCCCTCAGACACCAGATTGGTGAGCTTCGCCAGCAGCAGAACCAGCAGCTTCTCTACCATTGTAACGTGTACCACCGTGCCATCCTCGTTGCGGCATAGTCGTCCGTCAGTCCCCATCGTTGACACCGCTGCTTCCGTCGCCTGCTCGCTATCCCAGTCAAAATCGATGGTGTTGTACCAATCTTCCAGCATATCCTGATAAGGGCGTAAGCGGTAGGGCACATTGGCATAGGAAAAGATGGGGCGGTTCCAGAGAGACTGCAAGACTCCAGGCCGGACTTGTTCCGCAAATTCCAGGAGCTTCTGCAAGTAGATGATCTGGTGGTCGCTCCAGTAGCCAATGTTGGCCCACGGATTATCGGGCTCCGGCACTTCCCATTCGATGCCGTCGCGCGTGATCCGGTAGGGATTGTAGCCGTCGGCGGTGGTGGCGTTTAGGAACTTGGCAATCATTCCTTCGACGTAGGCCGGGTAGGCATAGGCCAGCGGCTCCCAATTCTGGAAAATGTCGCGCCAGTTGCCCTGGTAGTCCAGCCGGGGTGAGCCATCCGGCTGCTTGAGATTGATCGAAAAGCGATTCCAGGGGCGGCTGGGGTCGCCGTGCCGCCGGCTGAAGGTGAGCGGCAGGTATTCGTAGCAGAGGCGCTCCAAATCGGCGGATTTGGCTGCCGCCGCCCGCGCATAAAGATCACGGATGTCGAGCTTGTCCGGCAGCGTATCGAACCACGTCGCCTGGGCCGCCAACAGCGGATGATTACGGGTGCGCACAAAGGCCAGGAGATCACGCTTGTCTAGCCGGTAGCCGGCGGCAAAAATACCGCCGCGCATAATATTGAAGAGCACATTGGCGAAATGGTGGGCGGTTGTGGATTGATCCGCCGATATTTGCAGCCCATCCGCACTGGCCACATATTTGACCAGTTCAGCGGTTCCCTGCTCAACATCATCTTCAAGCCGGTCGGCAATCGTCTCGCCCTCGCTTTGGAGCAGCCGCACCAGGTTCACCACGTCACGGCTGTCTTGGTTAACGTCGGCCACGATGTGCCAGGGTTGGGTCTGACCCGGCCCTAGCGTTAGCGTACTGTTGACCAAATAGGCTCCCGCCTTGCCGGTCACATCTTGCTCAGGGCTGAGAGGCAGGCCGCGCCGAAAGGCATCGAGCTGATCCGCACAGAGCAGGTGCTGCACAGGGTCGAGTCCAACTTGCCAGGCAACAGTTGCTTTGAGCGACTCACTTGGCTCTGCCCGGTCGGTCAGGGTGGCGCTCAGGGCAAATATGCCCAGGCCGGTTGATGGTTCAATCTCGTTGCGTTTATAGGCATTGAGCAGGTTACTGAATGAGGTTTGCAGGGCCGTAGTGGCCCCGTAAGGCATCAGATTTTGCAGGCCATCGATCAGCGCAATCCGGCAGGCGTCGTTCCCGTGATTGTGCAGCCAACTGCTCTTGATAAACCCAAAGCGGTCGCCGGTACGCCAGGCATAGCGGTAGGTCAATTGCAAGTCGTGATTGATCTCTTCAAAAACGAGCTTGTTGCCAAAGACATTTTTGTAAAGGCTGCGCTCGCAGCGGTAGACGCCGGCGTAACGGTCGGAGAACGGCTCCCACAGCCGAGTGCGCTCGCTCCCCGTGACCAGGATGAGGGTCTTGCTGCCGGTGTATTCGCTGTTGGCGGCAATCTTGTCATCCGTTTCATAGGGAAAGAGCGCCGACTCGGCATTGGCGCGGCCGGCCGTCAGCCCACCCATACTGGAAATGAACAGCCAGTGATCGGCGCGGCTGACCAGGCTCATGAAGAAGGGGGGCATTTGGTCGTAGTGGCGAATGCGGTAGTAGGTCTCGCCGAGAAGCTGAACATAGCTGCCCTCGACGGGCATCGCCGCCATCTGAGTTTGGCTGCTGCCAACGTAGATGTTGGTTTTCTCGTTTTTCATCGGGATACTCTCCACGTGGTATTTTGTACTTTCAGAAAGGAACACAAAGCTTCATCGTGGCTGGACTATTTTCTCCTTATCTTTGGGGTCAATCTATAACCATCAACTGGCCAGCTCCACTGGAGATACTCACATCACGGGCCGGTGCCGGTGGAGCAGCAGGCTGGGGGCCGCAATGCCCCCGGCGATCGCACACACGATGAGGGCCGTCTTGGTGCTGTTGACAATCGCCTCCGCCAGCAGGGCCTCGCTCACACGTGAAGCGCCGGTGGTGAGGATTAAGATGTCGATCATCGTGTTAAAAGCTAAGGCGCCCGGTACTAACGGGATCACGCCTGGCACGACGAACACCGGCGCTGGGGCATGCCAGCGGCGACCAAAAACCACCCCCAAAAAGCCAACCACGGTTGCGCCCGCCAGCGTGGCTGCTTCAAGGTCCACCAAGCCAACCTGCATCAACCCGGTACGAACGGCAAAGGCCACCGCGCCACTCAAGGCACAGGCAAACAGGGTGCGCACAGGTACGTTGAAGAGGATGCTATGTTCATACTCAGCCTGAGCGAAGAATCTCCACCAGGTCGGCGGGGATTCTTCACCCCGCTCCGTTCATCAGACTTGTCCTGAGCGAAGCCGAAGGAATGACTGAGGGAAGTTATTCTTTTTCAAGCCCTAACGTGTATTAGGGCGGTCTACGATCTGTGGCCTGCTCGTTCGTGGTTTAGCCGGCCAGAGGCGCGGCTGCCTTAACTTCGTCTGAAACTTCCGCCTCAAATTGCTTGAAGTTCTCCACGAACATTCCGGCCAATTTCCTGGCCTGCTCATCATAGGCGTCGCCATCACTCCAGGTATTCTTAGGCGTCAGCACTTCTGTAGGCACATTCGGGCATGAGCTGGGAACCCGGACCCCGAAAATTGGATCGACCACGTATTCCACGTTGTCCAACTCACCGTTCAGAGCCGCGTTTATCATAGCCCTGGTGTAGGCAATTTTCATCCGGCTGCCGACCCCGTAAGGCCCGCCGGTCCAACCGGTATTGACCAGCCAGACGGACGAATTGTGCTCGGCAATTTTCTTGCCTAACAGTTCGGCATAAACGCTGGGAAGTTGAGCCATGAACGGCGCGCCAAAGCAGGCGCTAAACGTAGCCTGCGGCTCGGTGACGCCTCTCTCGGTGCCTGCAACTTTGGCTGTGTAGCCGGAAACGAAGTGATACATGGCCTGTTCCGGCGCTAGCTTAGAAATAGGCGGAAGGACGCCAAAGGCGTCGGCGGTGAGGAAAATCACGTCTTTGGGATGACCACCGCGGCCGTCTCGCGTAGCATTGGGGATGTGGGAAATTGGGTAAGCGGCCCGAGTATTTTCCGTCAGGGACCCATCGTCCAAATCAACCCGGCGGGTGTTGGTATTGATGCCTACGTTTTCCAGAATGGTTCCAAAGCGGCGAGTCGTATCGTAGATTTCGGGCTCGGCTTCGGCAGAAAGGCGAATAGTCTTAGCATAGCAGCCACCTTCAAAATTGAAGATGCCGTTACTGCTCCAGCCGTGCTCGTCATCGCCAATCAGGGTCCGGGAAGAGTCGGCGGAGAGGGTGGTTTTACCCGTGCCACTCAAGCCAAAGAAAAGAGCTGTGTTGCCATCGGGCCCAATATTGGCCGAGCAGTGCATGGGCATAACTTCTTTGAACGGCAGGAAGAAATTCATGGCCGTGAAGACCGATTTTTTCATCTCGCCGGCATATTCAGTGCCCCCGACCAGCACCATGCGCTTTCTGAAGTTGACCAAAATAAAGACGTCGGTTCTGGTTTTGTCTACTTCGGGCAAAGCGTGGAAGCCGGGACAGTCGATGACGACGAATTCTGGCTTGTGTGTCGCCAACTCTTCTGGCTTGGCCTGGATGAACATGTTGCGAATGAAAAGACTATGCCAGGCATACTGGGTGATGATCCGTACCGGCATGCGGTAATCCGGGTCGGCCCCGCACCAGCAATCTTGCACAAACACATCTTTGCCCTGCAAATATGAACTCATCCGGCGATGAATTTCTTCGAAACGCTCCTCCGAATAGGGCCGGTTGACCTTGCCCCACCAGATATCATCTTTGGTCGTTTCTTCTTCAACCACAAACTTGTCATTCGGTGAGCGCCCGGTGAATTGACCGGTACGTACTACCAACGGCCCCAGGTGCGCGAGGATACCCTCGTTGCGCTTGAGCGCTTCTTCATAAAGTGCCGGGGTGGAAAGGTTCCAATGAACAGTCTTTAGGTTGCCCAAACCGTGAGCATCCAATCCTATGGGGCTTCGTCGTTCTGTATTATATTCTTGCATGTTTAAACCTCCATCTTAACAGGCTACTACCATCTTTCTTATACAATCACTTCATCATTTTATTCAGAACCCTCGTCCGGCGGCACCTTAATCTAAACGTTCTCCGGCTCCACCTGTTCGACTTCAGCCACAACCCGATGCCGATAGGCTTTGTAGTCGGGTAAAATGCGTTCATAGGCTTCGTTCATCAACTGGGAAGAGAACATAAAATCGGCCGAGGCCCGATTACAGGCCAAACGTATTGACATTATTCAAATCTTCAAAGGCCTGTTTTAGACGAGCTTTGAAAGATTCTTCACCTTTTCTCAACCAAACTCTGGGATCGTAGTGTTTTTTATTCGGCACGTCATTGCCTTCGGGGTTGCCGATTTGAGCCTGGAGATAGCCTTCTTTTTCCTGGTAATATGTTCTAATCCCATCCCAAAAGGCCCACTGCGTATCGGTATCAATGTTCATCTTGATGGCTCCATAAGAGATGGCTTCTCTGATTTCCTCAACGCTCGAGCCGGAGCCGCCATGGAAGACAAAGTTTACCGGCTTTTCGTCCGTGCCAAATTTCTCCTGAATATACTTCTGTGAGTTCTGCAAAATGATCGGCCGCAACTGGACATTGCCCGGCTTATACACCCCATGGACGTTCCCGAAGGCAGCCGCCACCGTAAACTTGTCGCTAACCTTCAGTAATTCTTCGTAGGCATAAGCCACTTCTTCCGGTTGGGTATACAAACGAGAACTGTCGATGCCGGTGTGATCGACCCCATCCTCTTCCCCGCCGGTGACCCCCAGCTCGATTTCCAGAGTCATTCCCATTTTGCTCATCCGCTCCAGATAGCGTTTGCAGGTTTCGATGTTCGCTTCAATCGGCTCTTCCGAAAGATCAATCATGTGTGAACTGAACAGCGGCCGGCCGTGAACTTTGTAAAACGCTTCGCCGGCGTCGAGCATGCCGTCAACCCAGGGCAGCAATTTTCTGGCCGCATGGTCGGTATGCAAGATCACCCTGGCTCCGTAAAGTTCTGCTACATGATGGACGTGGTGCGCCCCGGACACAGCCCCGGCGATAGCCGCCCGTTGGTTTTCATTTCCCATCCCCTTGCCGGCAAAGAATGTAGCGCCGCCGTTGGAAAACTGAAGAATAACGGGAGCATTGACCTCTCTGGCCGTTTCCAGCACCGTATTGGCTGTGTTGGTGCCGGTGACGTTGACGCCCGGTAAGGCAAACTGCTTTGCTTTGGCCAAAGCAAAGAGTTCTTGTACTTTCTCCCCGGTGACAACGCCAGGGGCGATTATACTTTTTATGTCTAACATACCTTTTTCTCCTTTGATTACAGTCCACCATTCATAATTTTAAAGATTGAAGATTTCTTCCGAGATCAAATCACTGAGGCCAGGTTGGTCTAAATTGCGACTTTGGCTTGAGAAATGTTGCCTTGACTACGGTCCAGGCTGGGCCATGACTTTGGCGATAGGTCGTAATTCCAACCACCACTGCGATTTGGGACGTTGAAGATCGAGATTCGCTAAGCGGGGTAGATCTTCCAGGTTAGAGATATGCACCCGCCCGGCTTGCAAGCCAATAAAAGCAGCAGCTGAGGATGCTTTCCCGCCTTCCTCTATTAGAAATTCAACACATCGTTTGGCCAGGCGAGTGGCCTGAATGCGATCAAAGGGTGAAGGGTCGCCGCCCTGTTGTAAATGGCCTAAAATGACCGGGCGGACATCAAATAAATCACCCCCTTCTTGTTCAAAGAGCGAACACATAAAATCAGTGGTATAGAGCGGATTAGCGTATTCGTTGCGGATTAACAGGCCCAAGCGTTTGCCTTTCTGAAAATCCGCTATGAGGTGATTCAGGTCTACTTGCAAATCTGCTAAGGTTACGCCCTCTTCGTGGAGATAAACCCGCTCGGCGCCGGTGGCCAAGCCACTCATCAAAGCTAAATAGCCACAGTAACGGCCCATCACCTCGACGACAAAGCAGCGCCGTTCAGCGACCGCTGATTGTTTGATCTTGTCTACGGCGTCCAGAATATTATTCAGCGCCGTATCTGCGCCAATACTCAACTCTGAGCCGGGTAAATTGTTATTGATACTGACCGGTAGGCAAATGATGGGGATGTCGAAGCTCGGAAAATCATCCCGTTTCTTAACCAGTTGGTAGGCCGTCTGATAGCCGGTCCAGCCGCCAATCACCAGCAGTCCCTGGATGTCATACGCTTCGATGTGGCGGGCGATGGCGTAGAAATCACTCCCGTCAGGAACTTTACGATTGGTCCCCAACTCAGACCCGCCCTTTGGGGCCCAGCCTTGCACGCTCATCCACTCCAACGCTTCGATGTCCCCCTCGATCAATCCCCGAAAACCATTTTTGACACCTAGCATGATATGGCCTTGGTCAATCCCCAGCCGGGTGGCCACCCTCACCGCCGTGTTCATGCCCGGCGCTAAGGTTCCGGTGTTTAATATTGCCAATCGCAATCGTTTTTGCTCAGGTTCTGGGGGATGGGGAAAAGTTTGGACCAGAGTTCGAAGGGTGTGAAAAGCTTCCTTAAAGCTGCCACCGCGCATGTCCATCGCTTTTTCATAATCGTGAGCGGCGATAACATCGGCAACGGCGTGGGTCTTTTGCACACACGCCATGAGCGGTGAATGGGTAACGCGGTTTTCCCGGATACCTAGCAGTTGGGGCTCACTGTCCGGGGTAGCAGCCACAATTTCTTCCACGGCGGCATAGCCCAGAATAGTGGTCAAGTATCGGTCAAAGGCGCTAGGAGACCCCCCACGCTGAAAGTGGCCCAAAATGGTCACCCGGGTATCTTCACCCAGTCGTTCTTCCAACACTTTTTTAATGTAATCGCTGGTGATGGGCTGGCCATACCGATCCTGAGCCCCTTCGGCCACCACCACAATACTGTCCCGACGCCCCGTTTCGCGGCCTATTTTCAAGGCCTCACACATTTTCTCTTCCCAATTGTCCGCTTCGGGGGGATTCTCGGGAATGAACGCCCAATCAGCGCCAGAAGCCAGGGCCCCCATTAAGGCCAGATAACCACAATGCCGGCCCATCACTTCGACCACAAAGGTACGCTGGTGACTGGCCGCTGTACTGGTGATCGTATCAATGGCGTTGGTAATGCGATGCAAGGCCGTATCGGCCCCAATGGTCATATCGGTCCCGAACATGTCGTTATCAATTGACCCCACCAACCCGGCGATGGTCAACTGAGCATGGCGCTTGGCGACCGCCTCATCGATCTTGCCTTGGTCTACCAATTCAGCCAAGAGTTCCGGCCATTCCTGTCGAAAGAGATTAGCCCCGGTCAGACTCCCGTCGCCACCGATGACGACCAGGCTGTTGATATTGTACTTTAGAAGATTCTGGACAGCCTGTAACCGTCCCTCACGGGTGCGAAAGGCAGCACAGCGGGCCGAACCGATGACGGTTCCTCCCTGATGCAGGATCCCTCCCACGGAATCCCAGTTCATCTTACGAATGCGGTCACCCCCATCCACCATCCCCTGGTACCCTTCGTAGATAGCATAGACTTCCAGACCTTGGTGCAAAGCGGCCCGAACGACGGCTCGTACGGCTGCGTTCATACCCGGTGCGTCTCCACCGCTGGTTAAGATACCCAAATTTTTTACGTGACGCGTTGACATCTTGGATCTGTTTCCTTTCCCTTAGTTGAAAGTTATATCGCAAACAATCTTGTCAGGGAGTCATAGGAGAGCTCTGCCAAATCTTGAATGACATAATTGGCATCCACAAAATATTCTGGATGCGCATGGCGATTGATACCTACACACAAAAAACCGCCCCGCTTGGCCGCTTGCACCCCGGATTGGGCATCCTCAATCACCACACAATCGGTGACGGATAAATTCAAAGTTGCCGCAGCTTTCAGGAAAATATCCGGGTAAGGTTTGCCGCGGGCAATGTCGGCTCCGGCGATCACAGTTTCAAAATCGTCCAGTAAGATCGCTTTAGTTCCCCGGCCTCGAATACTTCTTCTTCAGTTGCGTCCACCATGATCTTGCGGAGCCCGCCGAGGCGGGAGCGATCATCGACTTTTTCTCGATACACTTTCTCGTCAAAATGATAGCCGTATTCATTGGTGTTAGCTTAAGACATTCAGCGGAATCGACACTTCCTGCCCCGAAGGGAGGACACAGGTTTGGTCAAAGACGATGATCTCTTCCGTTTTTGTTTGTTGGGCATCCAGATAAAACAGGGCTTCGTTTGGCCGGATACAGACCCGCAGCTTATCTCCGCCCCATTTGATTTGAAAGCGCAGTTCTTCCCAATCTGCCGGCAGCCAGGGTTTGAAGGTCATTTGGTGGTTTATTACCCGAAAACCACCAAACCCAAAAACCACGCACATCCAGGTTCCGCCAGCGGAAGCAGCGTGCATTCCCATTTCGGTATTGCCTTGATTGTCGACCAGATCCACCAAAGCCGCGCGCAAGAAATATTGGACGGCCCGTTTCGTGTCGCCAACCTCGATGCCCATAATCGAATGGATAGCGGGACTGAGCGACGATTTGTGCATAGTGCGCTGCTCGTAAAAATCATAGTTGCGGCGTTTGATTTCATCATCAAACTCATCCGGCAAAACATACATCAGCATCACCACGTCGGGCTGCTTGAGCA
>JBFGLD010000109.1:0-9928 GCA_041576335.1 Anaerolineae bacterium
GGCTGGTCAATGAGACCCAAAATAGAGCGGAGGATGGTGCTTTTGCCGCAGCCGCTCTCGCCGACAATGCCCAGGATTTCGCCGGGTTCCAGGCGCAGGTTTATCCTGTTAACGGCTGTGACCAGACCGCGCTTGGTAGGGAAGACAGTTGTCAGATTCTTGAGTTCAAGTAGTGGCATATTCGTCATATTACTCTACCTTCAGTCTCGGGTCCAGAATATCGCGCAGGCCCTCGCCAAACAAGTTGAGCGAGAGCACCAGCAGCACAATCGCCAGGCCGGGCAGGGTAGAAACCCACCAGGCAATCAGCATTACATCGCGGCCTTCGGCCACCATCGAGCCCCAGGCCGGGGTGGGCGGCTGAATGCCCAGTCCTAGGAAACTCAGCGAGGCTTCGGTCACAATAAAGAAGCCCATACGCAGGGTCCCCACCACAAACACTGCCTGAATAATGTTGGGTATGATTTCGGTGCTGATGATGGCCGAGTGGCTGCGCCCCAGAGCGCGAGCGGCCTCTACGTATTCGCGGGTTTTCTCGTTCATCATTTCGCCGCGCACCAGCCGGAAAAATTCCACCCAACCTTTAAAGGTCAGGGCAAAAATGAGGTTGCCAAAACCTGGTCCCATAAAAGCCATCATGGCGATGGCGAAAATAAGAAAGGGGAAGGCCATCAGCAAATCAGCAAAACGAGAGACACCCGTATCCAGCCAGCCCCGGTGGTAACCGGCCGTAGCGCCCAACGATAATCCTATAACCACTGAAATGGCCACGGTAACAATCCCCACTGCCAGTGACACCCGCGCCCCATAGATAATGCGGCTGAGCAGGTCGCGGCCCTGGGCGTCGGTGCCCAACGAGAATTCCGGTGAGCCGCCCTCTTGCCACATCGGGGGCTCCAGCCGGTTGCGCAGGCTGCCTATTTCGGGATTGTGCGGAGCAAGATAGGGGGCAAAAATGGCCATCAGCACAAATAAAAGCACAATGATCCCCCCCAGCAAGGCAACGGGGTGCTGTTTCAATTCACTCAAAAATTCTATTAGGTTACGCTGCCACAGCCGCAGCCGCACCTGCCAGGGATACCACCAGGTTGCTGTAGGCTTGATTGTGGAGGAAGTGTTCATAAAATACTCTCTAGTACGTGATGTATAAAACGCAATGCGTAACATTCATTACGTTTTACGCATTGCGTTTTACGTTTTATTTTTACAGCGTTATCTTAGGATTCAGGTAGGTATAGAGAACATCTACCACCAGGTTGGCAATCACAAAGGTGAAAGCGTAAACCATAACTGCCCCCTGAACCAGGGGAAAATCCCGGTTGAAGATGGCATCGACCACTACTCTGCCCAAACCTGGCCAGCCAAAAACGGTTTCAACAATCATGTTGCCGCCCAATAGGACCCCTACCTGTAATCCAACGACTGTAACCGTGGGGATAAGGGCATTGCGCAGGGCATGCTTGGAAACCACCATGCTTTCGGGAGCGCCTTTGGCTCTGGCCAGATGCACGTAATCGGTGCGCAATGTTTCCAACATGCTAGAGCGTAACACCCGGGCCACAATGGCCGCTACGGCTGCACCCAGGGTAATGGATGGCAGGATCAGGTGCTCGATGGTGTTGACAAAGGCTGGCCAATTCCGGGTGATGAGGCTGTCGATGATGTAAAAGCCGGTGATAACCTCTAGATCGACACCAGGGCTAATGCGCCCCTGTACCGGCAGCCAGCGCAGCCAGACACCAAATATCAAAATCAAAACAATCCCCAGCCAAAAATTGGGCATTGAGATGCCCAAAAAAGCCGTGCCCATACTCAGGCGATCGAGTAGGGAATTTTGCCGTACCGCCGAAATTATGCCAATGGGGAAGGCCACCAGCAGGGCAAACAACAATGCGCCTAGTGCCAGTTCTATGGTGGCCGGCAACCTGTTGCCGATGACGGTGACAACATCTTGCTTTCTGATATAGGAATAACCCAAATCGCCCTGCACGGCGTCACGTAAAAAGTACCATAATTGAGTAGAAAGGGGTTCATCCAGGTGAAATTCGCTGCGCAGTTGCTCAATTTCGCCGGCTGAAATGGCCCCACCCTGGCCCATCATAATGTCCACCGGATCGCCGGGGGTGAGGCGAATAAAGATGAAGACAATTACCGCTACCCCAAACATAATGGGAATGGTGTATAAAACACGCTCCAAAATTTTTACGGCTCTCAAGGTAGTACTCCGGGCAGACCCTTTTGGCCCTCACCCCCTGGCCCCTTCTCCCAAGCGGAGAAGGGGTAGGGGGAGGAGACAAAAAGCGATACTATTGCAAGCTTACATCATGCAAGTTGATGCGGCTATCAGAGGCGGGTTCCCAGTTTTGCACCCGGGCGGAGCTGGCTTCGGCCTCCTCAGGTAGAATCAGGAAGACCGCCGGGGCGTCATCGAAAACAAGCTGCTGAGCGTCATCGTAGATGGCCTGGCGAGCGGCCCGGTCGGCTTCGGTTTCACCGGCTTTGATCAGCTCGTCTACACGGGGGTTGCTGTAGCACATAAAGTTGCCGCGTCCATAGGGTTGGCCTTCAACAAAGGTGTGCCACTTGGCTTCAAAGTGCCCCACCGGGTCAAAGGCGGAGTCACCCCAGTCATCCATAAAGGCCTGGCGTTCGCAGGCCAGCAGTTGGTCTCTGACCACGCTGTATTCCCAGAAGCGCACGCCGGCGTCAATGCCTATTTCGCGCAGGAGGCCGGCTACACCCTCGGCCAGGGGTCGCCACTGTTCCAGGGTATCGATGGTAAAGGAGAAGGACTGGCCGTCTTTATCCAGAATGCCGTCGCCATCGCTGTCGGTCCAGCCGGCATCGGCCAGCATTTGCAGAGCTTTGTCGGGGTCGTAGGGGTAGGGTTGCAGGTTTTTGTTGGAAAAGTCGTTAAAGGGCGACAGCGGGCCGGGCAGCGCCGTGGCGCGGCCACCGTAAATGGCCTCGATGATCAGATCTTTGTCGACGGCGTAGTTGAGCGCCTGCCGCACGGCGGGGTCGGCAAAGAGCGGGTCGGTCACGTTAAGTTGCAGCCATTGCGGCTGGGTGCCGGCGGCGGTTTTTACGTTGACGCCTTCACTCAGGTCCAGGGTGTCAACCAGTTCCGGCGGCACAGCCTGGATAATGTGAACTTCGCCGGCCAGCAGGGCAGCCACGCGGGTGGAGGCTTCGGGAATAACCCGGAAAATAACTCGTTCTACCTGAGCCGGGCCAACCGGGGGCAGGTCGGGCGCACCGCCCCAGAAGTCGTCAAAGCGTTCCAGTACAATCTGGTCGTCAAGCTGGCCTTCCACAAACATAAAGGGGCCGGTGCCGATGGGTTTTTCGACAAAACCCTGAGTGCCGACTTCTTCAATGTAGGCTTTGGGGACAATTTGCTGGTGAACCAGCAGCTGCATGGCCGGTGGCCAGACACCACTGAAATTGAATTTCACGGTGTAGTCATCTACTTTTTCAACCGAGTCCAGCGGAGCAATCAGACCCTTGCGGGGCGAGGTGTGGGGTTCTGGATATTCGATGGCGTTTTCCTGGATGATCCGGTTAAAGGTGAAGACCACGTCATCGGCGGTCATGTCCTGACCGTTGTGGAATTTTACGCCCTGGCGGAGTTTTACTTCCAGGGTTTGCGGGTCAAGCCAATTCATTTCTTCGGCCAGTTCCATGTGAACGCCGTTACGGGTATCGCGGGTAACCAGGCCATCGAACATATTGCGGATGACCGTTTCTGACTCGCGGGTGCGGTGGTCGGCCGGGTCTAGCGAAACCGGCGCGCTAGCCATGGCCACAATGATGGTCCCCTCGCCGCTGGAGGCGGCGGCCATTTCGGCCATGCTGCCGGTCAGCAGCGCCTGAGCATCTTCGGTACTGGGGATGCACAGTTTCCAGCCCACCTCGATTACGTCTGGGTTATTAAGGGGGACAAAACTGTCGTCGGTGGCGGCTTTGGCGCTGGTGGCAGCCACAATGGCCGGAAAGGCCAGCGGGTCGCCGTAGAATTTATCGGCCACTTTTGATAGCCAATCATCGGCCTGTATTGTGACTTCACTTTCGCAGGCAATATCCTGAGCCAGCGCAGGCACAGGCGTAAGCGAAAGCAGCATCACCAGCAACCCAAAGTTGATCAAATAAATTGTTCTTTTCACAATCCTCCTCCTGTCATCATATGTAAATAATTTTATTTAGGTTAATCTGTTTTGCACGTACTCGATTAGACTTTGACGGTTGGCTATTTGATTTTTAGGGCACCTCCCTTCTGTTGATGAATTTTCTCGGAAAATTATTGGGTATGAGTGATGGCATTTGCCGGAACACGCAATACACACCAGAATACGTGCTGCGTGTTCCGTTTCACCTTTAACCGGTTGACTATTTTTCGAGAACTTTCTTGATTTACTAAACCTGCGCCGGAACCGTTGCCACGGCAGACGGTTGGCCTACTTCCAGCGGCACCAGTTCCCGATGCATAATGCGCAGGGCCCGTTCCGGGTCAATACGCCCATACAGCCCGCCCAGGATGGAAACCAGATACGAGGCATCCAGCAGCACCGAGCCGTTGGGGCGTAATATACTTGACTGTTTGGGGTTGTAGAGCGCGCCCTGGGCAATCAGACTCAGGTCGGTCATCAGGTCCGGGTTGCCGCTTTTCATTTTGTGGTAAATGGTGCCGCCAATCAGCAGAGCAGTGACCGGCTGATTAAAAAAGTTGACACCATACTGCATAAAGTACGTTTCGGTTTCTTCCACGTAGCCCAGGTTACGTTTGGTGGCAACGGCTATAATTTCGCTGGCCAGGAAGGAACGGGCAGCGTTCTCCAGCCGCGACTGCGGCATTTGTAACGGGTTGGCGGATACCCAGCTCAAGTAACCGTCCAGGTCTACAGTCAGGCCCCAACTTGTTTTGGTAACAAACTGAGTGAACTGGTCATTGGGGTCCGGGCTGTGGCCCGGAAACTGTTCGGTAAGGAAGTGGTTTAGATCGCGGACCATAGCCCTGCTCTGGAAGCGAGAGATTTCTTTGACGTTTTCAGCATTGTAGCTAAGGCCGTATTTGCCCTCAACGCGGCGGTAGGCCAGTGGTGTGTTGGGCGTTTTCAGAATAGTACGTTTGAGCCGCTTGGTGTTGTCATTGCCGGGGTAAATATAGAGTGGATTATCCAATACGTTTGAGTAAAAGTCGGTGGTGGCGCCGCCAATGTCCAGCGCCATCAAATTGCCCAGCCCCGGCTGATTGCCAAAGCCTTTGGCCAGCAAATCGATACCCCTGAAGGCGGCACGTGGTGTGGGGATGAACTTGTCGCTCATATACTCTTCGGCCACGTCAAAGCCTTTGCCCCGGATAATCACGGTCTGGAACAGCTCGCGGATAACCTCGTTGACCACTTCAATTTGGAAGTGGTTAACCTCGGGCATCACGTTATCGGTAATGCGGATGTCTACGCCGTTGTCTTTGAAGATGCGTTCCACCTCGGCCCGGCAGTCCTGGTTACCGGCGTAGATGACCGGCACGCCATAGTCGGTGTAGGTGAAGTATTTGG
Organism: Anaerolineae bacterium; assembly: GCA_041576335.1. Taxonomy (GTDB): domain Bacteria; phylum Chloroflexota; class Anaerolineae; order 4572-78; family J111; genus JANQQF01. Next base: position 5,559 of record JBFGLD010000109.1, read on the forward strand.
CGTGTTCGGCCAACATTTTGGCGTTGTGAATTTGGGTGGCGGTATCGCCGCCGTAATCCACCCCACCGGTCAACAGAATGATCTCCGGCCGGTCAACCTCGTAAATTTGGCGAGCTTTTTCCGGGCTGAGTTTGTCATCGTAGCTGTTGAGTAGTTTGGCCCCGGCGGTAAGAGCGGCCAGGTCGGCGGCAAAACCGCTTTCCGGCTTCACCAGACTAACCGTGACCATCTTCAACCCGCCTTTGGCGCTGGAGCAGGGCAGCCGCACATCGTACTGACTCATGGCCTGTTCCAAGGGTTGCCAGTCGTCACGAGCTTCACACTCGGCCAGCACGCCCATCCCGTCGGCCAGCCCAATGCGGATGTCATCGGGAGTGGTGGGCACGTAGCTCAGGCTAAATTCCTCGGTTTGGGCATCAAACCGGCCAATTTTGGTAAAGGTGCTGCCAAAATCCACGACCAGCGCTTTCAGCTTATCCAATTCATTCTGGCGGATACCCAGCCGTTGCCGCGCTTCCATCACCACGGCCTGGTCAATCGGCTCCACTTCAGCGGTGATGTAAGATTTGTCGTCGGCCTGCTGGATGCTTTCGTCAAAGTACCAGGGGAAGCGGTTGCGCACCATATCTACCCGCTCAAATTCATTATTGACTTTTATACCATAAATTTCATCAGCGCGACACATCCCATCGACCACTTTAGTGCGGCAGGCCCCGGCCAACTCGTAGCGGCGGTCAATAACGGTGATGTGCGGGGCCTGGTACAGGCCGGTTTGCAGCCCCAGATCCATGGTGTCGGGGCTGATGAGGCCGCAGGTGGCGGTCCGGTAGTTGGCCTCATCCACAAAGGAGAGCAGCATCGTTTCAAAGTTGTGTTCGGGGTCTTCCGCCGGCTCTTTGGCCCAGTCCCGGAAATTCTCCACGGTGACCGGTCCGCGATAACCACCCAACAGCGCCCCGTGCAGCACGTTGTACATCGCCCCTTCTTTCAACTCTCGCTTGCGGGCTTTTAGCACCGGATCGGCCCAGATGTCCGGCACGTGACCTTTTTTGAAGTCCCAACAAACCTGCTTTACCAGCTCGCAGGATTCGATGATGTCTTCGGCTTTGGCTTCGTGATGGGCTTCCGGGAAGGAGACCACGTGCAAAATATCGGGGTCCATGTAAAGCTGGGTGTAGATGCCAAAGGCCAGGTGACCCTTGGCCTGGTACAAGTTAGGCGGAAAGCTGGGCAGGCCTGAACGGGTTTCGCGGATGATGTTGAAATCGTAGTGACGGGTCAGCGGCTCGATGAGTTCATAAGCGGCCTTCATTTTAGCCAGGTCATCCAATGCGCTGATTTCCGGCGGCAGTTCAAACATCATTTGCATGACATAATGTTTGATGCCCGTTTTTAAGGCAATAATGCCGGCCAACACGTGGTCGGTTAGTTGCATATCATCGGAGGCGTAACGCAATCCCCACTGGTGCGGGTCATTGATTTCCAGGGGTTTGCCCTGCTCGGCCCACCAACGGATGGTGTTGTAATGTTCGGTAAAGCTATCGCGGATGGAGATGGGGCCGCGCCCATCCAGCTCGTTATAATAGAAAATGGGCACAGCAGGGAAGCACATGTTGAGGTGTTTTTCCCACAATTGAGCCAGGGTTACCAGTTCGTCGGTGCCGGTGTAAATGCGAGTCATGGGGAAGTTGCCGCGTTGGGTGGCGGCTTTAAGCCGATCCAGGTCCTCTATGGTGCGGATGGGCGCGCCGCCCTGACCACGCAGGTAGCGGTCGGGGTCTTCTTCGCCACGAATGAATTTGGCCAGCATTTCCTGCGAGGGCTGGTCTGGGGCCAGGGAGACAATTTCAAAGGCGTGGGCGTCGGCCAGTTTTTCGATGGCTTTAACGGTCGGTTCGATGGTTTCGGCGGCAATGCCAATGTGGGCGCGGATGATGGGCCGGTCTTCCAACTCACGCACCTGCTTGATGCGTTCCACCAGGTAATCTGACCACTCAACCTCCTGAACTTTTTTGCGGGTGGTGCGTCGCTCAGCAAAATCTTCCAGTTCTTCCATCGTAATGTAATCGTCGGCGACCAGTTCAAAGAAGTGCCAGAAATGCTCTTTGCGGGCGAAGTCACGGGTCACCTGCTCTAAATCAAAGTGACGCTCTTCTTCCGGGGTGAACTCGTCCGGCTCCAGCGGCGTACCGGTCATCGCCCGGACCACGTTGGCCGCCGGGCGCAGGCCGCTAAAGGCGTAGCGGATGCCGCTGTCATCCGGGTGGATGCCGTGTTGGGTGGCCAGCTCAATAAACTCGTTAATCAGTTTGTCAACGTGCAAATCGCCCAGGCGCATCGAAATCCCCACCACTTCCGGGCGGGCCTCGCGGATTTTGTTGATGACCTCTGGAATGGGCACGGCCGGGCCAAGTTTAACGCTCACATAGCCCAGCCCCCTATCCTTCATCCAGTCAGCAAAGCCTTCGACGCCCAAATTGTGTACGCAAGCGCCAATAGCGCCTACCATTACGCGGCGTTTAGGCCCTTCACTGGGAAAATCCTTAGATTTTGGCATAGTGTTAATAACCTCCAAATTTCCTTTACAAGTTTTTTGTAGTAAAACTGATGCCACAGCGATGCCGGACTTGATGTGTCGCCGTGTTTGTTTAAGGGTTAACTAACCCGGTTAGTTTGTTGATGCCATAAATCTGGGGGGCACGAGTTTGAGGTAAGTCAGCCTTAGTGCCCAATACCTCTACCGCTCGTCCAAAAGTAGTAATGCGGCAGGCCCAGGGTAGGGTTTGCAGCCCAAATAGACGCGAGGTCGGCTGCTGATGGCAAATAGCCCGGGCCTGAAAATCAAAACCACTGCGGGCCGGCAGCGCCCCAACGGCAGCTCCGGGTTCAAGATGGGGGGCAATGGCCCGGAGCGTGTTGCCGTGGGCAAAGGCCGGCAGGGCAAAAAGCACGTGGGCTGCATTGCCTCCTCCACAAATAGTTAGTTTCGACATAGGTTAATCGCTCAATAGTAGATTGTTTTGACGATAAACATTGTCAACCCGTTGCAGCGCCTTTATACTCTCCTTGGGTCTTTTGGCGCCAATGGCCGCACTAAACAGATCAATCAATGACATAATGCCGGTGATTGAACGGCTGTGTGCTGCGCCTTCGGTGGTAGCGATAAAAATGTAGTCAGCCAGATTGGCTACGGGCGAAACCGGACTATCGGTAAGGGCAATGCAGGTTGCGCCTTGAGCCCGGGCTGCTTTGGCCGCCTCTACCGTATCGCGAAAGTAGCGCCAAATGGTGATAACAATCACCAGATCCTGGTGGGTTAGATGGGAAATTTCCAAAGTTTGGTTCATACCCCCATTGGGACAAGCGCGAGCCGAAAAACCCAGCGTTGTCAGGGCATGTTCAGCCAAAACTGTTGCTGCCGCCGAAAGACCACTGCCAAAAATACGGATTTGTCGGGCCCGAATGATAGCGGCTACAGCCGCAGATAACTTTTCATCGGAAACCTGATTCATGGTTTCCTGAATGTTGTGTGTGTTGGCCTGACCTACCCGAATAGAGAGATTTTCGGCAAGGTTGTCGTTGACCATACGCTCTGCCATTTTTTGAACAGTGGTGCGATATTGGGGATATTTGCGCCGAATAGTGACTTGAAGGTCGGTATAGCCTTCGTAGCCCAGGGCACGACAAAAACGCACAACCGTAGCCGCGCTTGTCCCAACGCGCTCGCCAAGGTCATTAGCAGAAGCAAAGGCCACAATATCTTCATTATCCAGACAGAAGCGGGCTAATTGACGTTGTTTGGGGGGCAAGGTTTCGAAAACAGCCAGAATATTCTCTTGAACTGTTGAAGACTCGGTCATTGACATCCTTCAGTACAGCCTCAATTAATACTTTATCAACCAAATTCTTGCATATTGAGCAAGAAAATTAACCACGGAGGCGCAGAGAAAAGAGTAAAATTAAAAGACTCTGTGAACTCCGTGCCTCTGTGGTGAAAAACCTGCTTGGTTCTGGCCAGGTTAGGGTTAACTAGGCGCAGTATAACACAGTCCGGCTGTTAGTGCAACAAATGTTTCACAAATAGCGTTTAATGAAATGGTCATTTTGTAAACAATTGTATTATTCCACTCGAATATCAATCTGATCCAATATCCAATAACAGGCCGGATATTTTCGTTTGATAGCGCTTGACCATCGAGATGGAGCAAGTGTGCCCTTTTTTTAGTAGTGGCCTCATCGACGGGACAGAACTGGCGAATTTCGCCCGGCCCCAGATCAGTCTTGATGTGCCGAAAATATGTGCCTGCAAAAGCAAGGATACATGCAATCTTGCGTTCTCCAAATGCGAAGGATTTGCGAAGGTTTTGCGA
>JBFGLD010000110.1:0-9907 GCA_041576335.1 Anaerolineae bacterium
AAGGTTATTACCTGGCGGACGGGGAGGCCGGCTTTGAAGACGGGACCGTCAATTACCTCAATTTACCGGCGGTTGAAATTGGCCTTAAACATATCGCGGCCAACGGCATCGAGACGATTCATACACGGGTTGTCTGCCTTACCGGCTGGCTGCTAGACCGTTTGTTAAACCTTCGTCACAGCAGCGGAGCCCCCTTGGTTCGGATTTATGGCCCAACCAATACCCGGATGCGCGGCGGAACAGTCACCCTCAATTTCTACGACCCGAATGGAAAACTCTTTGATTATCGCCGTATCGAAACCCTGGCAAACCAGGTCAATATTTCCCTGCGGACCGGCTGTTTTTGTAATCCCGGCGCGGGTGAAGTGGCTCACGGTCTGACCAAGCCAGAAATGACCGATTGTTTCAGAAACCAGGAACGCATGACCTTCGAGCAGTTCCTAACAGCCATCGAGCAGAAGGACGGCAAAAGCGCCGGAGCCCTTCGCGTTTCGGTCGGCCTGGTCACAAATTTTGCCGACGTTTTTCGTTTCGTACAGTTTGCCCAAAGGTTTTTAGACCATACCGCCAAAGAATTTTGATGGCGAGATCGATATGGTCCAAATTCATAACCCTGAATATACACTACCGGTCATTTAAAACACACAATACAGCGCTGCCTCATCCATTTATCTGAATTGATTTTGGCTACTTTATGACAAAATCACAGCTCATAAGGCGGATAACGCTTGCTCTAAATCTCGGCACAGATCGTCAGCATCCTCCAGGCCCACCGAAACTCTGAAAATACCATCGCCGGCAAAGTCACGGTACGCCATAATCTGCTGCTCATTCAAGCGAAAAGAGGTTTTCAATAACTCCTCCGTGGGTAAGTAGAAAATCAGACTCCTGTGGTGCCCCAGAGAAACCGCATAATGCCAGACCTCTAACCGGTCAGCCAAAATCTTGGCCGCGCGTTGACCGTCTTCAACTTGAAACGTGAGCATCCCGGAGAAGTTGGCCATTTGCTGCCGGGCCAGATCGTGCTGGGGGTGGGACGGCAAGCCCGGATAGATTACCCGTTTGACCGCGGGATGGCCTTCCAGGAATTGGGCGACCTGCATAGCGTTATCGGCGTGGGCTTTCATGCGGATGGGTAAGGTGGCCGCGCCGCGCAGGATCAGCCAGGCGTTGAAGGGGCTTAACACCCCACCAAAATGCACGTTAATCTGATGGCGCACTTTGCTTAAAACATCTTTTGGACCAAGCAAAGCTCCGCCGAGCGCGTCACCGTGACCGCCAATATATTTGGTCAGCGAGTGAATAACGTAATCGGCCCCAAACGCCAGCGGTTGGGTGGCGATCGGGGTGGCGAAGGTGGAGTCGACAGCAACGGGTACGCCCGCATCGTGGGCGATGGCCGCTGCGACCTTAATGTCGGTCAGGCGCATAATGGGGTTGGTCGGGGTTTCAAGATAAACCAGCTTTGTTTCAGGGGTAATCGCTGCGGCCAGAGCCTCCAAATCGGTCATATCAACTTTTACAACATCGATTTCCATCTTCGGCAGGATGTCGTTGGCCAACTCTGACGCACCGGCATAGGCGACATCACTCATCACCAACCGGTCACCCTTGCCGTGAAAATGTAAGAACAGCGCACTAATCGCAGCCATTCCGCTGGCAAAGCAGACACCAGCCTCCGCCCCTTCCAAAATAGCCAATTTCTCCTCTAATTGGTCGACCGTTGGATTTGACCAGCGGGTGTAGACATAAGGGTCATCCTCGCCGGCCCCTTCAATGGAAAAGGCGATGTCGGCCCCGGTGACGTAGGTGGTCGACATCACCAAATTGGGTGAGGCAGCCCGAGTGGTCGGGTCGGGAAATTCGCCGGCGTGGATGGCCAACGTCTTGATCCCCAGTTTTGACTGTATCATACAATTCACTCCTTAAAACGATTGATTTTTGAAGAACAAAAAAACGCCTGGTTAGGCGATTTTGATCTTGGTAGGATTGAAAATGACTGTCTCTTTACCGAGCGCTTTCTGATTTATCGAGTTTACCATTTACTGGTTTACAGGGCAAAAGTTACTCTCGACTCTAATAAGGGGTTATATCGGCACTGCCGACCTATCACCCCGATACGGGAGGAATAGGTAGCAGGTGCTCTTTCCAAATTCAAACAGGAACATTAGACCTAAACCTTTACACTGACTGAACATCGAAGACTTTTACAACCGGCGTCGCCGTTATTCTGCGCTCGATTACCTTAGCCTGACCTTGGTCACGATCGTTTCCGTAGGTCCGGCTTATGGCTAACAGTAATAACTGTCCCCCTCCAACAAGAAAACTTCAGGGAAAGCTCAGCCTGGCCTCAGGTTTAGCACAGGACTCTTCTGTTTTTTACTTCTATACTTAGTGTAAGCGCCACCAAGATAGGAAAAAAGCTTTTTCGGCAAGTCCTGATTGCCGGATGATGTGGGCTCTTGGGCTACCTCCAACCGGGGTGGCAGGCGGGGGCGTGACAATAACTTAGAGACTTTCCGAAAAATCTCAAAATAGAAGAGAGGGCCGGTGTCATGGGTTGTGTGCAGGGACTACCGAAGTTGTCTTTACGTGTCTTGATATTTTTATTACTCATCAGCCCGTTGTTCGCGGCGGTTAGGGCTCAAGGTACAACAATTGTGACCGTGGATACGACCGGTGTGCTTGCCGATGGCGATACGAAGAGTGTCGGGGCGCTGCTGGCGAATCGTGGTAGTGACGGGAAGATTTCTTTTACCGAAGCGCTGGCAGCGGTTAACGCTTCCGGACCCGGCTATACCATCAATTTCAATTTACCCCATGGCGCTACGATCTTTTTCAACGGTACCCTTTTTCTGACCGCCCCAGACACCATCATTGACGGCGATGTCGGCGGTGACGGAACGCCTGATGTGATATTTGAGTCGCCCGACAACATTATCTGGCTTCGAATACTTTCGGACAATAATATTATTCGCAGGTTGGTCTTTAAGCAGCTCGATCTCTTCGGTCCAGGGGCGCACCATAACCAGATTTTTGACTCGTACATCGGTACGGACGTTGATGGTATCGGACACCATTCCAGGATAGGCAACGGCGTAGTGATTAAGAACGGCGCCAATCATAATATTGTCGAGAACAACATTATTGCCGGCAATACGGTTTTCCCGGGACCCTCGACCCAATTTGGTCGGGTTGGGATTGCCATCCAAGATAACGCACACGACAATAGGGTGGTGGGCAATCGGATTGGCCTAAATGTGAAGGGCGACCCACTCCCGAACGATATCGGTATTAAATTACTGACAGGTGCTTCGCAGAACGTTATTGGAGACAACCGTTCGTCGGACGCCTGTGTCGGCTCGTGCAACGTTATTAGCGGCAACAATTGGAGCGGCCTGATAATTGAGGGTGCGGGCACAGTTAACAATGTGGTCAAAGGCAACTATATCGGTCTCAGTCCCAGCGGTGCTGAAAGTGTACCAAACGGATTTAATGGCGTTGCCATCTATAATAAGGCAACCCAAAACCTTGTGGGTGGTGTGCGCTCCGGAACCGCCTGCAGCGGTCCCTGCAACGTTATCAGCGGCAACAGCCTGCGAGGCGTCGTAATATTAGACATTGGCACCGCCAATAATAAGGTCCTGGGTAATTTCATCGGGGTGGATCCGTCCGGTGCAACCGGCCTACCCAATGCCTGGTCTGGTGTAGCGATTACAGATGGCGCCACCCAAAACAGTATCGGCGACACGCGGGCCACAGCAGTGTGTGACGGCCCGTGTAACGTTGTTAGTGGAAATAGCCTGGCCGGCGTGGCGTTGCTGGACAGCGGCACTGAAAATAATGTAGTTCAGGGCAATTACATCGGTTTAGCCGTTAACGGTACCCAGGCGCTTCCGAATGGCTTTATGGGCGTAACCGCCCAGAGGGGTGCGGCCCATAACAGAATCGGCGGTGAAAGACCAGGAACTGTGTGCAGCGGCCCTTGTAATGTTATTAGTGGCAATCACCAACAAGGGGTATTTCTTTTGGGCACCGATCTTAGCAACATTCAAACGACCGGCATTACCGGGCAAGGTGATAACCTGGGGCCAAGTTCGACGGAACAAACGGCCGGCCCCGAGGACTATCTCGACCACACCGCGCAAGCTGCTGCCGCCGGCAACGCTCTTAGCAGCCTATCTTTAGCAGAGGGTTGCAGCGGTCCCTGCAATGGTGGCAGTCGTGTCCTTCAAGCAGATAGCCAACTGCTAACCTCTCAGACCAGCAATAATCGGGTAGAAGGTAACTTTATCGGCCTGAATCGTGACGGGACGGAGGCCGTTCCCAATGAGCTGGAGGGCATTCTGATTGCCGGCGGCGCCTCACAAAATGTGATTGGCGGTAACCGGGAGGCGGGCCCGTGCAGCGGCCCCTGCAATGTCATTCGCAGCAATAGCGGCTCCGGGGTCGCAATCGTTGGTGAGACCACGCGCGGCAATACGATACGGGCCAATGAATTGCGTGGAAACGGTGGTTTGGGCATCGACCTTGGTGGAGATGGTCTTGTCACTCCCAATGACCAAGGCGATAACGATAACGGCCCGAATGGGTTAATGAACTTTCCGATGGGTGTTACGGCTGTTTACAACTCTGACACAGATACAACGACAATCAGTGGTTCGTTAGACACGCAGAACCCTGCCTCAGCCACGATTGACATCTACGCCGACGATGACGTCGACCCGTCCGGACAAGGGGAGGGGCGCTTGTATTTAGGTTCGGTGATCGCCAATAACGATGGCAGCTTCGAGCTAACTATGCCGGGACAACTCATTTACAGGTTCTTAAGTGCCACCGCCACCGACGAGAATGGTTCCACCTCTGAGTTTGCACCTCGACCACCCTTACTCTTTATTCCCGGTATTGCCGGCAGCTTGCTTGTTGACGGACCCGGCGGTGATATGTTGTGGCTGCCTTTTGGGTTAGGCGACTCTGGCCTGGACAATCCTGTTAGCCGGCTAAACCGTCTCAGCCTTTACCCTGAAGACAATCCTTCTCAGAGTATTTTCGCACCTGATGTGGTAAATCAGATCGTACCGTGGCTGATGCCTATTTATCGTCCTCTGCTCGACTTCTTAACGAGCCGCGGCGGGTACAGCAGCTATGAACTCAAGTTCGATTTTGTACAACAGCCCCCTGCTATCAAGTGCGATTATGAAGGCCAAAAGATGAACAACCCAAACCTTTTCGTTTTTCCTTACGATTGGCGCAAGAGTAATGTTGAAAATGCCGAGAGGCTCAAAAATTATATGGCTTGTATCCGGCAGTTCTACCCTGAAAGTAAGGTTGATGTTTTAACCCACAGCATGGGCAGCCTGCTGGCGCGGCGTTATATCCTCGATAATGCCAACGACCATAACGTGAATAAGTTGATCACGATTGGTGCCCCCTGGCTGGGCGCCGCGAAAATGATTTATGTCCTGGAAACGGGCGACTTTCTTGACATTGCTCCAAATTTACCTCTAATCGGTACTGCATTTAAACGTATCGCCGGATCGTCCCTGGGCGCTCATCAATTGCTGCCGAGTCAGGCATACTTCGAGCTCTTGGGGGGGTCGCCGCTGGTCGAAGAGGGGTGGAATCTTGATGGCCAGGGAGAAGATACGGAGGAATATACCTACGGCCATTATATTGATATTATCAACAGCCGGCATGGACGCAGCGGGTTCCTGCCGGGACTGGCAGGCCATCGTTTTCATGTAATTGATCACCAGGGTCGTCAGGATGATTGGAGCGCAGACTCAACCGGGATCAACTATTATCATCTTTACGGTATACAGTCCGGGGAAAATGCGATTAGCCGGGTTGCAGCAACGGTGAAGACCGTGTGTAACGGCCCTGCAGCCGGCACTTCGCTAGGCTGTATTCCCAAAAACGTGTTTGAAATAAAAAGATATTTCACGCTGGGCGACGGCACGGTGCCCTGGTTTAGCGCGCAACGGATAGGCTATAACGCGGCTAACGCCTGTCTCATCATGTTCTATGGGCCATATTCGCACGGCGATGACTTGGTTGAACATAATGGCTTAAACGGGAATCCCTCGGTCCACGACACGGTGTTTTCGCTCTTAACGCTTGGTTCGGCCCCCTCATTACCGTCGCAGCCCCTATCGTCCTGCACTCCCGCGACAGGAGTGCAATCCGCTGCGGGAACAGTTCCCCCGGTTCAACCCTATTACTATCTGACTGTTAGCGGTGGGTCAGCCGTAGTAGTTAGCGATACGCAGGGGAACAGCACAGCCTCGATCGGCGACACCTTTCGGGGTAAGGTGCCCGGGGTTGCGACCTATACCTTGGGCGACCACGTCGAGCTGACGGTATTGCCTACGACAGGTTCTTACAATATCACCTTTCAAACCATCGGCCAACCCATAGCTGTGGAGCTAACCCGTGGCACAAGTGACACAGCCACGGAAGCGATCCGGTACCAAGATCTTGCGTTGCCGGGGGCAGTAACGGCCCTGCTCAAGATCACGGAGCAAGGCGTAGACCTGCTGCGCTACGACAGCGACGGGAACGGCACCTTCGACACGTCGGTTACGCCGACCGTGACGGTCAGCGGGCCTCAAGCCAACGACCTGGAAGCGCCATTAATTAGCGTCACGGCCGTCAACCAGCAGACGACAACTCAGGTCAGCCTGTCGGCCCAGGACAGTGGATCCGGCCTGAAAGCCCTGTATTTCTCGCTGGACGGTACGAATTTTCAACCCTATACAGGCAATCTTCAGATCGATCCAATGAAAACGCCGATCCTGTATGCTATCGCCGATGATCATGTAGCTAATCGATCCACCCTGGTTTACCCCCTCTCGCTCACGCAGGCACCCCAAGACTTTAAAATCTATCTGCCGACTGTGCGAAAAAATAGTAACTAATAATCCGGAGTGGCTACCGGACGACATGCACTGCGCCTTAAGCATAACCGGCCGGTTGTTAAAGACTTTCGCAAGCTGATGACCCCGATGTCTTCATCCATCAGCAGACCGGCAATGTGCTCCAGCCCTCGCCGAAGTTTACCACGACGAGGGCTTGGGCAAATTCTTGGGCTGCGCCGTGGAGAAAGTTGGTATTTGATCGATGAACTCCCCGAATTGATGACCAATATGTTCTAAGCTTGAGCATACCCGCTCATTTTACCAAACGGTAGTTACAGGTTAGTTTCACCCAATTTACATTTCTTTTTTAATAAAATTTTTATATAGCTTTTACGTAGTGCGTATAGATTCTAACGGGCGTATCTGCTATTGTTAAAAATGTTAATAAAGATTACGCTTGAGGAGCACCAGATGAGTCGTTTAACCCTGTGGAGTATCCCGGTAACATTGGCTTGGCCCGCCTCGGCGGTGGCATTCTATGTTGTACGCTATGGTCAAATTACGACGGATGCCCTCATTTCGAGCTTTGTCTTTCTGCCGATGGGGGCAATCTCCGCCATTATTCTGGTTTGTCTGGTCAAGCGTTCGACCAATTGGAATCAGAAAGCCAGTACAATATTTGGATATGTCATGGCAAGTCCATTTGCTTTTATCGTAGGCTTGATGAGTGGCTTTATATTTCCTCCTCTATTAGGTACATTATTTCTGGGCGTTCCGTCTCTGGTTGTCGGAACGGCGATCGGTTACATCATTAGCGGCCTCATGAACTTTAATCGCGAACCCGCCAGATAACACGGCTGCTGTACCTGTGCGGTAACTCAAAACGTCGAAAAATATTTCCGAACAATGCGTGTATGCCTCTAATCCCCAAGGTCGGTTGGGGATTATTTTTTTGCATGTTCCCGCAGCGCACAATTTGCTTTTCGTTTTGACTTGCCCGGGCTTTACCCTATACTCAATAAATCTGAACAATCGAGCTGTCTGGGATAGTCCGTGTAACCGATCACCTTGGCTCAAAACCCACCCGCGTGGCAGGCAAGACGTGGGACGGATAGGGTTGGCCTAAGTTTTGGCGCTTTCCGACAACTCACGATCCTAAAAGAGGACACGAAATGCTTAATCGAGGATTATGTTTGCTTGGGCTTGGAGCGCTTGTGCTCGGGTTGGTTTCGACGGCAGGTGCCGCCCCCCCCGCCACCCTCCAACCTCGAGCGGCCTCCTTTGAGCCGACCGAGTGCGTGTTCGAGTTCCCCATTATCGATTTTATTCCCCCCGATTGGTTGGGCATTGAATGTGGCTACGTTACTGTGCCTGAGCAGCACGACAGCCCCAACGGCCCGACAATTCGCCTGGCCATAGCGATTTTACCGGGCCAAGCCGATGATTTGGCCCCTGATCCGCTGTTTATGGCGCAGGGTGGACCGGGCGGTTCGTCTCTGGAAATCTTTCCATTTTTGATGCTGGGTAGCCCCATTCGGTCCAAACGGGATATCGTCATATTCGATCAGCGGGGTACGCTTTACTCAGAACCAAATCTCTTGTGCCCCGAGCTTGATACGCTGAGCAGAGAAACAATCGGGCTGACCCTGGCGTCGGAAGAGGAAGATGCCCTGGCTTTGGAAGCCTATCAGGCTTGCGGCGACCGCCTTGTAGGCGAAGGTGTCAACCTGGCGGCCTTCAACAGCCTGGAAAATGCAGCCGATGTCGAAGCAGTTCGCAACGCGCTTGGTTACGACGAAATTAATTTTTATGGCGTATCATATGGCACGCTGCTCGGTTTGCATTACATGCGGGATTACCCGGCGAGTCTGCGGTCGGTAATCTTGGATGCGGTCGTGCCGGCTCAGGGAAGTTTCTTAGCCCAAATAGCCGCTACGGCCGATAGATCCTTCAAAGAAATAGCGAAACTCTGTGCTCAAGATGTCAGTTGCCGGGCCAATTACCCTAATTTTGAGGACGTGATCTACGAATTGATGGCAGCGCTAGACAAAAAGCCGGTCACCGTGCCGGTTACGGACCCGAAGTCAGGGCAGCGTTACCAGGCTGCAGTTGACGGGGATCAATTTATCGGCGCCTTGTTCCTGGCCACTTACGATCCGACCCTCTTAGCGACCTTACCGGCCCTGGTCTACAACACGCGTAACGGCAATTACGACCAGTTATCATCGTTGCTGCCCCTGATAATATTCCAACCCACCTTTAGCATCGGTATGTACCAAGCTGTGATTTGTGCCGAGGAAGCTGATTTTAACCCCCAAGCGATTTCCGTGGAGGGCGTCCGGCCCGAATTGGCCGACCTCATGAAGGAGGACAATGCCTTTATCCTGGAGGTCTGTAGACTATGGCAAATTCCGAAGCTTGGCCCCGAGGTAAATGCTCCTGTGGTGAGTGATGTGCCTACCCTGCTGTTGTCAGGCCGCTTCGACCCGATTACCCCGCCTGTCTTGGCCGAGACGGCGGCCCGGACCCTGCGCAACGGGTACACCTACACATTTCCAGACGCAAGCCACGGCTCTCTAATCGCCAGTCGGTGCGCTAACAAAATTGTTTTGGATTTTCTCGATGATCCCAATCGACCGCCTCACGCTAACTGCCTTACCGCCGAGGCGGCCGACTTTAATATCCCCACGCCCGCGACCGTGATAATGTCTCCCGTTATGACCAATATTCTCAGAACCGTCGAGGCCGGTGAGTGGGGTAGGATCGGGCTATTGCTGCTGAGCATGCTGATTTTACTTTCTTTTTACTTGGTTTGGCCTCTGGTTTATCTTCTTCGAAGGCTTTGTATGCTCTCCCCGGCCCAAAATCAACCGGGTCCGGCGATTGCTTGGGCTGCTCCGGGGTTGATGGCTGTGGCAGGAGGATTGAGCCTTCTGTTCGTGGTCGGTTTGATTAGCCTGGTAATGTCCGTCGATCTAACCGAGCTGTTAGTGGGTGTACCGTGGACTGCAGCCCCGCTCTTCATCATCCCCTTGCTCCTGCTCCCGTTA
>JBFGLD010000111.1:0-9895 GCA_041576335.1 Anaerolineae bacterium
CGTGCCCGTGCGTCTTGTTAACAACATGCCATTGCAAAAAACCTTCTTGGAAGCTTGAGCTTACCCCGCTTGCTTTTGCAAATAACACCCTTTGTTTCAACATCAGCTTTCTGGAGGTTGGACGTTGCTACAGCCAAGGACCGCAGACCATAACCTTGACACCCGGAACCTTTTGTGATAAAATTTAGGTCAACTATGACCCCACCCCCATGGGGGTGGGGTAGAGTAGTCAAAGATAGGTTGCCTTTATGGATCAAGAAACTACAAAAATTATCAATCGCTTGAAGAGTATCAAAGGGCACGTGCAAGGCGTAGAAAACATGGTGACCGAAGGGGCCTACTGTATCGATATCGTTAACCAAATTAATGCGATACAGGCAGCCCTGCAAAAAGTAAATTCTGTGGTGCTCGATCGTCACTTGCACACCTGTGTCACCACCGCTATCAGGGGAGACGACCCCGATGACCGGGAACGGGTCATCAGCGAAATTTTGGGTGTCATTAATGCCAAGGCCAGAAGCTAGAGCGAAAGACGCTGGGCCCGCTTCCAGTGGCATGGGCCAGTTGACTCGCAACGTGTGCTGCGCATTTTGGTCACACGACGATAACTAAAAGCGGATCAGACTAAATTTTCCAGGAGCAATCAAGATGCAAACAAAAACGTTCACAGTTTCAAACATATCTTGTGGCCATTGTGTCCACACTATTCAGAACGAGGTCGGCGAGCTGGAAGGCGTCAAGAGCGTTGCAGCTTCCGAGGCGACGAAGAAAGTTACCGTCGAATGGGATGAGGCGACCCAATCGTGGGAGAATATTAAAGCCCTATTAGCTGAGATTAATTATCCCCCGGCCTGAGATGATAACGCCGCATTCGGTCTGCGGCCCGACTTAATAGGTGTGCAACAAGTGATGTCACGCATTCCTGACTATAGTTTAGGGTATCAATGCCGGTCGGTCCATTGAACTTCGCCAAAATGAACAGGTAGAGGTGTTTCCATGGCAAGGCAAAAGCAGATTACCATGCCGGTTCTGGGCATGACCTGTGCCAATTGTGTAGCGACTGTTGAACGAAATACAAAAAAAGTTGAAGGCGTTGATGACGCCGTGGTAAACTTTGGCACCGAAAAGGTGACGGTGACTTACGATCCGGCTACGGCAACGCCTCAGGCTATTATCGCTCGGATTGCTAAGGCGGGCTACCGGGTTCCAACCGCCACACTTGAACTGCCGATCACGGGCATGACCTGTGCCAACTGTGCGGCTACTGTTGAGCGCACGCTTAACAAAAAAGTACCCGGCATTCTGGCTGCATCCGTGAACTTTGCGACTGAAAAGGCTATTGTCACCTATATTCCCGGAACGGTTACCAAAGCCGATATGGTGGCCGCCGTCGAGGGGGCCGGTTATGGCGTAGTGACGGTCGAGGCGGATGAGGAATTGGTGGACGCCGAGAAAATTGCCCGCGAGCGAGAGATTCAGGATCAAACGCGTAAGCTGTTGGTGGGGGTGATTTTCACCCTGCCCCTATTTCTGTTTAGTATGGCGCGCGATTTTGGTCTGGTCGACCATTGGGCCCACGCCGCATGGGTGAATTATCTATTCCTGCTGCTGGCCACGCCGGTTCAATTTTACACCGGTTGGGATTATTACGTCGGTGGCTACAAGAGCCTGCGCAACAAGTCGGCCAATATGGACGTGCTGGTGGCGCTTGGTTCTTCGGTGGCTTACTTTTACTCGGTCGTAATTACGCTCGGCTTTCTTGATGGGCACGTATTCTTTGAAACCTCTGCAGCCATCATCACTTTGATTAAAGTCGGCAAACTGCTGGAGGTACGGGCCAAGGGCAAAACCAGTGAAGCCATCAAGGCCTTGATGGGTCTGCAAGCCAAAACCGCTCGCGTTGAACGAAACGGTATTGCGGTTGATATTCCGATTGAACAGGTTCAGGTCGGCGATATCGTGCTTGTCCGTCCTGGCGAGAAAATCCCGGTAGATGGGGTTGTCACCGCTGGTCATTCGGCCGTCGATGAGTCGCTCCTAACCGGCGAAAGCCTGCCGGTTGATAAATCGGTTGGCGACGAGGTAATCGGCGCCACGCTCAACAAGCAGGGGCTGCTCAAACTTGAAGCGACCAAAGTTGGGCGAGAGACCGCTCTGGCTCAAATTGTGCGGCTGGTAGAACAAGCCCAGGGCTCGAAGGCGCCCATTCAGGCGCTGGCCGATAAAGTGTCGGCCGTGTTTGTGCCGGCTGTTATCGGGATTGCCGTCCTGACGTTTATCATCTGGTTAAGCAGCGGCGCCGGATTTACCCCGGCGTTGGTGCGGTTGGTGGCCGTGTTAGTTATTGCCTGCCCCTGTGCGCTGGGTTTAGCCACACCCACGGCTATTGTTGTGGGCATGGGCAAGGGTGCAGGACAGGGTATCCTTTTTAGAAACAGCGCTGCCCTGGAGCGGGCCCACAGTTTGGACGTAGTAGTACTGGATAAAACCGGCACCATTACCAAGGGTGAACCGGCCGTAACAGATGTCATAATCAGTGAGCAGTGGTTGGCCCGGCGCAAGAACCTGCTGGTCGTGGGCGGCGACCGGCAGCGAATTTCCGTACCCTTACCGGTTGCAGCCGCTGAACCTACAAATGAGGGTCGGGCTGCGGAAGCCGAAATTCTGCGGCTGGCTGCCTCTGCCGAGCGCGGTTCGGAGCATCCCTTAGGCGAGGCTGTGGTACGCATGGCCCGGGCAGAAGGACTTTCCTTAAGTGAGCCGAACCGATTTGAGGCTGTCGTCGGTCATGGCGTGACGGCTCAGATTGATGAGTACAGGATTGTGCTCGGAAATGCGCGCCTCATGGAGCGCGAAAAGATCCATCTGAATGGCCTGGATGAAAAGGCCAAAGAATTGCAGGATGAAGCTAAAACGGCGATGTGGGTCGCCGTCGACGGTCAAGCGGCCGCTATTATTGGAATCGCGGACACCATTAAAGAGGGTTCGCGGGAAGCCGTGGCCGGACTCAAAGCAATGGGTTTAGACGTGGTTATGATGACCGGTGACAACCAGGCCACGGCTGAAGCCATTGCTGCTGAAGTCGGTGTCGACCGCGTGCTGGCCGAAGTGCTGCCCGGCGACAAAGCTGCCAACGTGGCCAAACTGCAGCAAGAGGGCGTGACCGTGGCTATGGTTGGAGACGGCATTAACGATGCTCCTGCGCTGGCCCAGGCTGATGTAGGTATTGCTATCGGTACCGGTGCGGATGTGGCTATGGAGACGGCCGGGATTACGCTGATAAGCGGGGACTTAAGGGGAGTTTCTAAAGCGATTCGTCTTAGCCGGGCGACGATGCGTACGATCAAAGAAAACCTGTTCTGGGCGTTCGCCTATAACGTGCTGCTCATCCCCGTAGCAGCGGGTGTGCTGGCTGTCTTGCCTAATCTGCCGGTTTACCTGCGCGAGCTGCACCCCATCGCCGCTGCCTTTGCTATGGCCTTTAGCTCGGTGACGGTTGTGGGCAATAGTTTGCGGCTGCGCCGGGCCAGAATTTAGCCGGCGCCGGGAAACATCCTGGAGTGGTTGTGCTATTGACTTAAGGAGCGAACATAAGTGATGACCTGCCACATTTCTTCATCTGACAGGCTCGCTTTCCAGGCCGGCATGGCGGAATTGAAGGGGGTCATAGCACCACCCTCACTAACACGCCAGAATAAGTAACCGTCACTCAGGTCGCTCATCATTGTTCTATCGGCCAGGCTGGCGGGTTTGGGCTCCAGGCCAGCAGCGGCAGGGCCGTCTCCCCGTCCTTCAGGGCCGTGACAGGTGACGCAATTGGTTTCAAAAATGGTTTGACCGGCAGTAACAGCGGCTGCATCGCCGCTAAAGGGGTTGCTTAAATCCTCAAATTCGTGCGGGGCGGCCACGTGCATATGCTCCATACCGGCCATATGGTCGTTTTGTTCGGCTTCGTCGGCGTGATGGTCATTTTGTTCGGCTTCGTCGGCGTGATGGTCATTATTCCCTGCCTCCTCGACGTGCTCGGCTGCAGCCGGTGCCGACGGTGCCGACGGGCCGCACGCGGCGAGAATTAGCATACTGATTAGAATACCAGCCACCATTTTTGCTAAGGGCTTGGTCCTCATGTGTTTAGTTCTCCTTTGACAGATCTGATGGAATAATCATAGCATATCACATAAGATATAGATGGAGTAGTGTCATTGTTCACGATAAATCGGGACATTTGTCCCGTCCTGGTGTGCCAAGGCCGGGCGAACAGGTGATAATAATGTTCGCTTGGAAACAGTTGCCTTTACTAGAGCGGATTCGCCGTTTACGTTATGGGTTGCCGCCTCTGCTGGCCATATTGGTGGTAGGGTATCAGCTGGGCATCGCGCGTACCCTGGAGGTCAATTACGGCCAATTGATACATTACGCGGTGGAGATTACATTTTATAGCCTGGCCGGACCGGCGGTGACCTGGCTAACCTTAGTCTGGGTCGAGCGCCGCCTGGCCGAAAAAGAATCTCTTGAGCAGCAGGTTTGGGCGCGAGAACACCATCTGGCAAACTTGACCGCGGCTTCGGCCGATGCAATTATCAGTCTCGACAGTTCCGGTAACATTGCCTCGTGGAACCGCGGTGCCGAGCAACTCTTTGGCTACGCTGCTGACGAGATAATGGGGCGCTCCTTGCATATATTGCTGCCCGAAGCCGCCAAACTGGCTGAGCGATTGCAGCGTGACCGGGTGGTGCAAAATTTCGAAACTACTGCACTCAACCGGGACGGACGTCTGATTACAGTTGATCTGACCCAAACTAGGCTGTTCGGCAACGGGTCCGGTGCGCCGGCCAGTTCGCTCATCATGCGCGATGTCACGCTTCGTCGCGAACGTGCCGCTATTTTGGAGGAAGAGCGGGCGCGAATTGCCCGCGATTTACACGATGGGGTCGCCCAAACGCTCTACTTTTTAGCCCTCAAGGCAGATATAGCCGGGGAGCAAATCAGGCAAGATCCAGACCAGGTTAAGCTTCATCTTAAGGAAATTGGCCAACAGGCGCGACAGGTAATCCGCGAGGTACGGCGCACTATTTTTGCATTGCGCCCGCTGGATTGGTCAGCCGAAGGATTTTTGCCGGCTCTCCGTCGCTTTGTAACGGATTTTGCCCAGCAAGCCAACTGGCGCGTATCGATTCAGTTGAACGATAGCGGTTTGGCGATCCCCGCTACCCTGGAACCCGCGGTTTTTCGAACTATTCAAGAGTCATTACATAATGTCGCCAAACACGCGGAGGCCGGGCGGGTTTGGGTAACGCTCAACCGGGCCGGCCTGCAGCCTGGTTTAGAGCTGTCAATACGTGATGACGGCCGTGGTATTGAACCGGACCAGCCTGCTCAAAGTGGCTTGGGCCTGATCCAAATGCGGCAGCGGGTCGAGGCCGTTGGCGGGACGTTTAGCTTGGCAAGCAAACCTGACGGTGGCACTATCGTGACCGTGTGGCTGCCTGTGTAGGAGGACATTGTGGACGAAATCCGTATTTTATTGGCCGATGATCACACCGTGCTGCGTCAAGGTATCGCTCAGGTTTTAGAGACGCAGGCCGATATGGCGGTCGTAGCTCAGGCAAAAAATGGCCTCGAAGCGATAGAACTGGCCCGGCGACATCGTCCTGCCGTAGTTTTACTCGACATAAATATGCCAGACATGGACGGTGTTGAAGCCACGCGACGAATCTGTGCCGAACTTCCCGGCACAGGGGTCATTATCCTAACCATGTATCGTCGCGATGAGTATGTATTTGCAGCGATCAGGGCCGGTGCTCGCGGCTATCTACTCAAAGAGGTTGAACTGCGTGAATTGCTCGAGGCAGTGCGGGTCGTAGCCCGGGGAGAGGCCGTGATCGATCCAGCCATAGTTGGGCGCGTATTGGCCGAACTACGTCCCTCGCCCGGCCCAGCCAAGTCCACGCCGAAAGAGATTTTGGCTGAGCGAGACATTGACATACTAGGGTTGCTGGCCCAAGGGTTATCTAATCTGCAGATTGCCGAACAGTTATCCCTTTCGGAAAAAACGGTTCGAAATCGACTTTCGCTTGTTTTCGGCCGTCTCCACTTAAAAAACCGGACCGAGGCGGCCCTTTACGCCATCCGGGAGGGATTAGCAGACCTTAGTGATGGGAGTCAAAAATCTTGATTTTAGACGCGAGTGCCCCAAATTTATCAGAACTAAAATTAGCCCCCCGGGGATGAAGAAATGAGAGTAAAGATCATAACTACCGGTGGTACCATTGATAAGATTTATTTCGACCAAAAAAGCCAATTTCAAGTCGGCGAGCCGCAAATCTCAGAAATGTTGGCCGAGGCCAATGTTACCTTTGATTACGAAGTTACCCAACTTTTACGCAAAGACAGCCTGGATCTGACAGATGAGGATCGCCAATTGATTTTCGATACGGTCAGAGCAGATAAGCATCGCCATATTTTTATAACCCACGGCACAGATACCATGCTGGTCACGGCCAGACTGCTGCAGCAAATCCGGGATAAGGTGATCGTCTTAACCGGGTCGATGCAGCCGGCCAGGGTGCGCTTCAGTGATGCCATCTTTAACATCGGTTACGCTATGGCCGCGGTCCAAATTCTGCCCGATGGCGTATATGTTGCCATGAATGGCCGGATCTTTCAGCCGGATAAGGCTCGGAAAAATATCGAAATGAATCGATTTGAAGAGATTGGAGAAAAATAACGACAACAGTTAACCTTCAAAATCTATTTCCCGCTAATTTGCGTTAAACAAAAGCTGTGATATATTAATTGCTTGTCAGATGGGACTGATCCTGTTGGAGGTTCCATACCTTTCTGCTCCTGGCAGTGACCACGGGCAAAATCCATAGAAAGGAGGTAGCTGACTGTGCGGGATTATGAGCTTGCGTTTATCGTACGCCCTAATATCGAGTCTGAAGGCGTCACTAACGTTGTTGAAAAGGTTTCCCAATTTGTGGAAGCCGGCAATGGTGAAGTGGCGTCTGTTGATGTATGGGGACGACGAAATTTGGCGTACGCGATAAAAAACCACCGTGAAGGAACATATGTGCTGCTCAAGACAAAAATGCTCCCATTATCCCTGGTCGAGTTAGAGCGCAACCTAAAATTGTCGGAGGAAATTATTCGTTATTTACTAGTCAAAGTCGAGAGCTAAAAATCTGGTTCTATTGAGGTATTGTAGGAGAGGTGTAAAGATAATGTCTAGAGGATTGAACAAAGTGATGATTATTGGTAACATTGGGCGAGATCCTGAGATGCGGTATACGCCATCCGGTAAGCCGGTTACATCGTTTAGCTTGGCTTCAAGTCGCTCGTGGACAGCACCTGATGGGGAGCGTCGGGAGGAGACCGAGTGGTTTAACATCGTCACCTGGGGAAACTTGGCTGAGATATGTAACCAGAAACTCTTCAAGAGCCAGCAAGTATATGTCGAAGGTAGGCTGCAGACCCGTAGTTGGGAAGACGATAGGGGGCAACGACATTTTCGCACCGAAGTTGTAGCCAGTGAAATGATTATCCTAGGCCCGCGAAATGGCAATAAGCATAATCAAAAATCTGATGAATACAATAGTAATGAACTTTCTCTCGACCTTGTCAACCAGCTTGATGTCGAAGAGTCGGCAAAATAATTATTCTTATGAGATTTTATTAGTTTGGAGATGATTATGGCTGATAAGCCTAATACTAAAGACGATGTTGAACTTGAAGCTGACGATGTGGTTGACGATGGCGATGACGACGCTGATGGGGATGATGCTGAGAAGAAGGTAACGCCGAGACCGAAGACGAGTAGTACACCGCGCCGCCCAGGTGCCCGTGTTTACCAATCACGCTATAGAAGATCGTCACATTTTCGACCACGTCGTAAGGTATGTGCATTTTGTGCGGATAAAGTAAAAGCAATCGATTGGAAAGAGGTAAATACTCTCCGTCGGTTTGTTGGGGATGATGGCAGTATACGGGCTCGTCGAAAAACCGGTACCTGTGCTAGACACCAGCGTCGCTTAGCTGTCGCCATTAAGCGGGCACGTCACCTGGCTTTACTACATTACACCGGTGAGCATGTTCGTTTATCAAGCAGAAACTAAGGATGCCTGCTTTCCCTTAGGCTTTTCGCGGGCGGCCCGGCTGGGTCGCCCGTTCTGTTGTTATCGTAGTTCCTAACCAAACTTGGCAAAATAGAGGGGTTTTATGGCAAAACGGCAAACCCAGCCGGATGGGACGTTGACGCGAAAGCAAATTTTGCTCTCGCGTAGAGAAAAAGAGCAACTCCGAGTAGTCTATTGGGGTTTGGGCCTGGTGGCGGCGCTAATCGCCGTCGTTTTGGCTATTGGAGCTGTTCAAACCTATATTATTGAGCCTAACTCGCCAATTGCAGTTGTAGATGGCGTGGAGCTTTCTAGCGGAGCTTACCGGACCCGAGATCGTTACGAACGTTTTATCCTAAATCTGCAATACCAACAAATATTGTCTCAACAGGCGGCACTAACTCAGTCGGGAGACGAGCAGTTATCGCAATTTCTGCTGGGTCAATATCAGCAGTTAGCAAATCAGATCTTGCAACAACTGAGTTCGGTTGATCGCCAAACTCTAGACACTATGATCGATGATGTTTTGATCGAGGTGGAAGCCACAAAAAGGGATATCAGCGTTTCTGAGGCTGATGTAACGGAATTTATTAACCGGTTTTTGGCCGGACGTCAGGGCGGATTAACGGCTGCGGCAGCTTCAGAAACAGCTACGGCTCGCGTTGAGGCATCGGCGACTGCGGCACAGTGGACCCCTACACCAACCTTTACCCCCTCGCCAACGCTAACTTCAACTGAAGAAATCACGCCGACGGCGGTGCCAGCAGAAACGCCTACGCCTGCGCCGACGCCTACTTTGAATGTTATCGACGAAAGTACGTTAAGTACTGAATACGACAGCTGGGTCAAGACACTGGCTGAAATACCTGATGTTGCTGAGGCGGAGTATCGCCAAATCGCGCGGACGCTTGTTTTTCGTAATAAATTGCTCGATGATATCGGGGCAGAGGTGCTTACATCTGCTGAACAATCTCACGCTCGTCACATCTTGGTCGAGACTGCGGAAGAAGCACAAGCAGTGGTTGAACGATTGAAAGCGGGTGAGGATTTTGCCGAATTGGCCGGCGAATTGTCAACTGATCCGGGTAGTAGCGCCACTGGCGGCGATTTGGGTTTTGTGTCCCGCGGTGCGTTTGTTGGCCCGGTAGATGAAGCGGTTTTTAACTTGCCGCTGGGACAAATCAGCGAGCCGATTGAGTCTGAGTTTGGGTGGCATGTGATTGAGGTCTTAGAGCGAGAAGTGCGGGAACTATCCCCCACAGAATACCGGCGCAGTCAACAATTGGCCTTCGAACAGTGGCTAACTGACGCTCGGGCGGCTGCCGAGATTGAGGACTTTTGGACCCCTGACAAGGCCCCCCCAGGCTCGCCAATTCAGATTCAACCCCAATTTCCTGACGGTGCACCCAATGAATCTTAAAAAGGACAGCATGGCCCTTGCTGCTTGCGCATCTATGGCGGCTGTTTGGATGGCGTGCCCTATGTCACGCTATAATATTCGAGTCGGGGGGGTTGGCCCTAAATTCCCACTTTTAAATCGGGTTGGTTTATGGTATAATCGCTCCAGGTCAATCTCGTGCGTGGTAGGAGGCAGGCATGCGCCTGCAGAGCAGTAGAATTGTTGAATTAAGAATACCGAGCGAGCTCGGTTATGAAAAGATTGCAAGGGAAGCGGTAGCTACTGTTGCCCGTCGCCTGCACTTTAACGAAGATAAGATAGATGATATTAAAACCGCCGTCAGCGAAGCATGTACGAACGCAATCCGGTATGGTAGCGGTGC
>JBFGLD010000112.1:0-9871 GCA_041576335.1 Anaerolineae bacterium
CTTTGCCGGTTCAGCGCCTCAGCTACAATACCCTCAGCCAGAACGGTCTGAGCTAAAAGTTTCGCCTGGTCTGGGGTTAAGCTTTGCCGTTCCGGAAGCGTTGATGCCATCGTGAGCAAATCCGAACCATCCGTAATATAGATTTCAGCGTGATCGGCCCCTATGCTTCCGTTAAAACTTAATACATATTTCTCAACTTCTTCAATAGTTTTGGCCTGGCTTAAAGTCTGGTCGATTTTGTGGAGCAGGGCTGCCTGATCTCGCTCATGGCGGACGGTTTCAAACAAGTGATGATTTTCAATGGCAATGATCGCTTGATCGGCGAGTGTTTGGTAAACCCGGATTTCCTGGTCCGAATAGGTATGAGGTTTTCTAGTTGATATGGACAGAACGCCCTTATAATCGGATCCTAAAAACATCGGCGTTGAAAATAAAGTTACCGCGCCAAGGCCTTCGTGCATGAACGCGCGAAAATTTTCATCCATGCGCT
The DNA here is from genome assembly GCA_041576335.1 of Anaerolineae bacterium. Classification (GTDB taxonomy): domain Bacteria; phylum Chloroflexota; class Anaerolineae; order 4572-78; family J111; genus JANQQF01. The sequence goes on from JBFGLD010000112.1 coordinate 491, forward strand.
CATCCTGGCCTTCCGGCCGGCTGAGATCTTCTGAAATAAGCGGGTCGAAGGGCGGATGGGCAAAGGCTTTGACCAGGGGAAATGGCGCCGCAGCGATTTGAGTGCCGACCGGCAAAATCATATTGGAGTCTCGATCCCAACTGGCAACAATCGTGACGCTTTCAAAGCTGGTAGCCTCATCGCTAATGGTTGAAATCGGGTCAATCAGGGAGATGCTGGCCCGATCAATTTCGTAGGCTTTGACGTGTTCCAATACAATGCCGAAGACATCGTCAACCGTATTGGCCTCAACTAAGGCCCGGCTAATCTGATATAGCTTTTGAGTTTCGGCCAGCGCCTCTTCCGTTTTTTGAAATTGTTGGGCATTTTCAATGGCTACTACGACTTGGGATATAATGGCCTGAATTAATTGTAGTTCGTTGGGGGTGTATTGCCTGCCGTGGTATAAGTGCCCGACCATCACCATGCCAACCAGCTTCCCCTTAACGATTAGTGGAAATATAGCCAGCGTTTGGATGTTAAAGTTGGCCAGTTCATCAGGGTAGGCATTCCATTCTGAGTTGGGATCGCCCGGATAGTGCATCATCACGCCAGGTTTGGCCAGGAATTGTTGCAGAGCGTGATCCACGTCAAAATGATCTATCCAGGGTTCGGTGCTGGTAACGATCTTGCCGGCCTCATCGCGATGCTGTTCGGCGATTACCCTAAATTGGGAACGCGTCCGATTTAACAGAGATACGCTACATAGATCGGCCTGTAAATAGCCCATAATTTGCTTATTGAGAATTTGATAAATATGCTGCAAATCGCCTGTTTCAGCCAACTGCTGGCTAGTTTCAAATAAAACAAATAATTCCTTGGTTTGTTCCTGAGTTTGCTGCAGCAGACGAGAGTTTTCAATAGCCAAGGCAACTTGAGAACTCACCTCCTCAAGTAGGCTAATATCATCCGTAGACCATTCTTCGCCATTCAGGGTGTCGGCCAGGCCAAGGATGCCGATGGTTTCCCCATGTAGTTTGATGGGCGCAACCAGTTCCCGGTTTTCGTCGTCTTCAATAGCCTTTGCCCCTAACTCGTCTTTAGTACTGGCGACCCGTGCGGCTGCAGGCAAGAAATCCATCTCGGTTAACGCGTTTGTGTCGTACTGGTAACCTAGGGATGCGTTCGGATTATCTGCCGTAAGTTGGCGATCCAGATTTTCTTTTCGCTGCAATTTATATAGATTTTTGATTTCCTGCAGATCATTTTCTAATTGCCGAATCATTTGGCTATTTTTTATAGTGGTGCCAAACAAATTGGCGCAACTAACGAATAGGGGGGTATCGGTTTCGTCAAAATCATCTAGCTTATCGCTTTGGATCCATAGTACGCCAAGTAACTCCGGCTCGCGGTCGTTTTGCTCAGTGTGAATAGGTACTGCCAATTCTGATTTTACTTTTGCCGTTCCCTCACTTTGGTTGTCAGGGTACGAATAGGGTCCTTTTTCAACGTTAGATATATAGATGGGTCTACCTTGGCGGGCGGCATCACTGACAATGTTCTTTTCCTCAATCGAAAAAGTATCTTCGCCCTGGGTAGTGGGTTTGCTGCCGTGACCTTGCTCTAAGAAAAGCTTCAGGTTTCTGCCGTATGGCGAAAGTCGATAAATTTGAGCAGCATTATAGCCTAACACATCCAGCAGACGGCACAATGCCTTTGACAGGATAATTTCCGCCTTTTCGTTCGAACTGATAAGTTGAGAGATTTCCTGTAAAAGATTGAGCCGGCTGACATATCTTTCGGTTGGCGATCCGGATATTGAAACGGTTTGGGCAGTCACACTCTTACTTGCGTTGGCGTCCGGGCTTTGCGGTGTTTCGTTTGGGGTTGGCTCTCGTTCACTCATTGCTGCTGTTTTCCTCTAATCCCGACGTGTATTTGTCTCCATTTGTGGGAGGAAACAAATGTATATAAGCCTTTTTGCCACTGATCGCCTCTCCCAACTCTTTTACTGCAGTTTGTAGGATAGTGTCGACGTCTGTAGAAGCTCTGACCTTGGTGGTGATCTCCTTAATCAATGCCTCGCGACGGGTCGCTCGTTGGCTGGCTTCGTAAAGCCGAGCATTTTCTAGGGCTAAGGCCGTCTGATCAATAAAAGCTCTCAACAATCTAACCTGAGACTCCGCCATAGCAACAGTTTCCAGACCACCTTTCTTGCCCAGGCGCTTAATACCGGCTTCGACCAGTCCGATATTATCCTGCCGGAGCGTGATTGGGGTGAATAATCTGACCCAATTGGCACGTCCCTCAGCCCGAAAGGTCTTTCGGTTAAAACGGTCGTCCCAGCCGCTAATAATTTCTGTCCGCCCGGTTTTGATGATATCGGCCATGATATCAGTGCTATTGAGCGGGCAAATGGCTTGGCGTATATTATTTTCAGAAATCCCGACTCCGCCGATCGCTTTAACTCGCTGTTGGGCATTATCCACTAGAGACAACAGGACATATTCAAAACCGATGACTTTGGTACAGGCTCGGAAAAAAATGTCTAATATTTCGTTGACGTGCAGCGTACCGGACAGCGCCTGGCTGAGTTGTTGCAAAGCGATTGTCTCCTGTAAGCGTTCTTCAGCTTCTTCTTGGGCCTGGGTAATCTCCTCAAACAGGTGAGCATTTTTTATGGCGTTGGCTGTTTGGTCGGCCATCGTTTGTAACAGAGTTATATCTTCGTTAGTAAAGGCGTTTTGCAGCGTGCTTTGAACCGTCAGCGCGCCAATGATCTCGTCGCGGCTGATGAGTGGCAAGGCCATTTCGGAGCGTGTGTCTGGCAAATCGGGGTTTTGAAAATGTACCGCATCTGCACCAACATCAGGCGTAATGCGAGCTTGGTGCTGTTGTATACACCAGCCAATCATCGACTCGCCACCTACCTTGAGACGGTGTTTCTTCTTTAGCTGGATTCGTCCGGCTTCGCCCGTTCCGGCGCGCAGTACCGCCCACTCCCTGGCCTGGTCGACCAGGAAAAGCCCCACATAGTAAAAATCGAACTTATCTCGAATGAGATTTACCGATTTATTAATAAGCTGATCGACATCAAGGATAGAACTGGCTGCTCGGGAAACCTCGGCAGCGGTTTGAAGCAGGCTGGAACGTTTCTGGGCTTCTTTCAACAGCTGCCGGTTTTCAAGCCATATCGCCAATTGGTCGGCGATAACTTGGCCTATCTCGATGTCACTTTGGATAAAGGTCCGGTCAGGGTCGAGCGAATCGGCCCCAATGACTCCGACGACTTTTTCCCGCAATATAACCGGGATCAGGAGCATCGACTGGACCCCCTCCAGAAAATCTCGGTTGTCTTTGGTTGCCGGATGCTTCTGGACATCTTCAATAACCAAGGGGGTCGGATTATTAATGAGGTGTTGGGATACGTAATCCTTTTCAACAGGCAGAATTAAGCTAGGTTTAACGGCGCGTCCTTCCATAAATAAGGCCCCTATTTGATGATGCCCGCTGCCCTCATCAAAGAACATGAGCCCACCGCGCTTCAATTTAAGCAATTGTAAATATTCGCCCAAGATAACTTCAAATGTGGTTTGCTCATCATTACCGGCCCTGGCCAACGCGTTGCCTACCCGATACAGGGCTTGGGTTCGGGCTAATGCTTCTTGGAGTGCAGTTTCAGCCTGTTTGCGCTCGGTAATATCTCGAAGAATGGCAATAGTCCCCGCCGGTTTCCCCTCCTTATCCTTGTGCGCCGCACCGCTGACCAGCACATTCAGCACGCGACCCGCTTTGGTCAACCGTTTGGACTCAAAGAAAACTGTTTCGTCTCTAAATACGCGTTCGAGAGCCTGTTGGTTCTCCGGCCAATTTTCTTTGGGTACAAAATCTAAGCGCTGGCCGAGCAGCTCATCTGCAGTCCAGCCAAAAGTCTGCACAAAACTCTCGTTAACGTAGGTGGCCCGACCGCTGTCGTCATACATCACGATAGGGTCAGGTGATGAGGCTAATAATAAGCGATACTTCTCTTCGCTCTTGCGTAAGGCTTCTTCTGACCGTTTACGCTCGACGAGGGCAGTCTGCATTTGTTCAAATAGCCGAGCGTTTTCAACGGCGCTTGCCACTTGGCCGGCAATAGTTTCGACCAATTCAACTTCAGCCGCTGTGAATTCTCGATTATCTTGAATGATATCGAGCCCAATTGTGCCGATGACCTCGCCGCGTACCCGCAATGGTACAATCATCAAGCATTGTGTTTGGCGTTCTCGCATCAGATCGTGGATTGGCAAGGTCAAGGAATTGGTTTGGGGCTCAGGCACGATAAGTGACATGCCAGTTTCAATCACCTGGCTCGAGGACGGGTTTCCGATCACGGGGATGACCGTGTTCTTGGCACTAGGTGCATTGGGCTGTGCCAAATACTCGGCAACAATCGTTAGTTCCGTACGATCCTCATTAAGCTGGGCCACACCACACGTGTGGGCTTGAATAGTTTCGGCCATTTCTCGCGTGATCGCTTGTAATACGCTTTGTAATTCTAAGGTAGAGGTAACGGCAGTGGTTACGCGGTTGATTGCGGCCAGTTCTCGATTACGCTGAAGTATTTCCTGCCCAATGCGCCTGCGGTGCTTAATCTCGCTCTGGGCTTTTTCGAACAAGTCGGCGTTTACAATTGCATTTGCCATCTGGTCGGCCATTGTTTTGAAGAATATCGTGTCTTGGCGGCTGAAGGCAGCCTGTTCCGTACTCTGCACGGTGAGCGCGCCGATGGCTTCGTTACGATGAATGAGCGGTACTGCCATCTCCGAGCGCGTATCGGGCAGATGAGGATTTTGGAAATGGACCGCGTCTTTGCCGACGTCCAAGGCAACGCGTGCCTTTAGGTTGGCCAAGCACCAGCCGATCATCGAGGTCCCACCGACCCTTAATCGATGTTTTTCTGCCAGTTGGGTGCGCCCGGCATGGCCGGTCCCGGCTCGCAGTTCGGCCCACTCTTTTGCCGGATCCAGTAAAAACACGCCCACATAATAAAGGTCAAAGCGATCGCGGATTAGCCGCACGGCAGAATTGAGCAGCGCGTTAACGTCCAGAATCGAACTGGCCGTGCGGGCGATTTCGGCTGCGGTTTCAAGCTGCACCGCCCGGTTTGCTACTTCTTGAATAAGCTGGCGGTTGGCCAACAAGACCGAGGCTTGATCGACCATAGCCTGCCAAAAACGTTTTATACCTTTGCTAAATATGAATGGCCTGGAAAAGTAGACAACGAGAACACCTATTTCCTGACCGAAGGTGGACATGGGCAATATGGCCAAGGAGCAAGTCCCCTTCGCGGCAAAGCCTGCTCGGTCCGCCTCCGATAAACGCTCGTCGGTTGCAACGTCTTCGATAAATAGGACTTTTTTAGTGGTAAACAACTTAAACCGAAGTGCTTCGTCAGCAAAAATGCGTTGTCGACTCGACTGAGCTGAGGCCTTGTTTTTCTGCCAATGCGCAGTTTGCTCGGCCCAAATTGGTACACCATCAACCAGCTTAACGTAGTAGGCCGAGACTTCATTCGGATCTTGCGTACAGATCTGTTGGAACAGTGCATCAAGAACTTGCTTTTCGCTTAACGCGTGACCTATTTCTTGGCTGCCATTATATAGCGTGGTCATTTCGGTTAAGAATTTTTCGCGCTTAGCCTCGCGCGTTTTGCGTTCGACAAGCTCGGCCGCCAATTGCTCTGTTTTCTGGTCAATCGCCACCAAGCTATGAGTCGTTTGAACGGTGTGAGCCACACACACTGCCAATGGTTTCAACATAACCATAGTATGTTCGTCCAGATGAAAAGCAGCATCATTTATGCTCTGGAGAAGCAGCACTCCAAAAACTTCGCCCTGGCTCCCTAACGGTAACACCGCTTCTGCTGAGGCCTTGGACAAATCCGGGGAATAGAAGCTACTGGCATTGCTGCTGGTGATGATGATGGCCCGCTGCTGTTGGATCGCGCGACCGACATTGGATTTGTCATCGATCTTAAGGATGACCGGTTCGCTCAATATTGAGCGGCCCAGGTCGCCTGTACCGGCACGCAAGTGTGCATACTCATTGGCCGTGTCGGCTAAGAATATGCCGACAAAACATAACCCCAACCGATTATGAATTACGCCAACCAGCTCATTTAGCACCTCGTCTAGCGTCGATCCCACATGGCTAATTTCAGAGATCGTGTTAATCATTTCTAAAACCAGGGCCTGCGCTGTCGCCTCTGCTGCCAGTTCGTCGAGTCCGCGCAGAACACTGCTCCATGCATTTTTAACAGGTTGGTCCGAGTTCTGCAAAATAGGTAAAACATCAGACAATTTTTGGAGGCGAGATCGTAGATTAGACGCCATAGTATTGGCCGGATTGGTCATGTGTGAAAGTCCTTATCACCAGCAACCACCAAGCTAGTTTGTGATAATCGCCCTAACTAAACGAGACTAGTATCGGGCGGTCCGACCGCCGGCTCAAGCCCTGTGCCCGATTCCGGGGAACTGGTATTTAGCATAATTCCGCCGCGCGACGAACCCAACACCTTACTTAACTCGGAGACAGTTGTCTTTAATATATCTTCCACATCGACAGAGCTCCTAATTTTGCTGGTGATTTCTCGAATTATCTCTTCGCGTTGAGCGGCACGCCGACTGGCTTCATAACGCTGGGCGTTATCGAGGGCCAAGACCGTTTGGTCGACAAAGGCGCGCAGCAACCTTATCTGAGATTCGTCTATCTCCGCCTGCACGTTTCTGTTGAACCCCGCTTCAACCAAGCCAATATTTTCTTGGCGGAGGGTGACGGGTGAAAATAAGCGAACCCAATTCTCGTGTCCCTGGGATTGATAAGTTTCTTGATCAAACCTATCGTCCCAGCCGGTAATAACTTCAGTCCTACCGGTTCTAATAATATCGGCCATAATATCGTTACTGTCAAGCGAACGAACGGCAACTTTAATATTGCCTTCGCTAACCCCGATGCCGGCCAGCGCCTTAATCCGGTTTTGCTCTTTGTCAACCAGCGAGAACTGAACGTAGTCGAACCCGATCACCTTGGTACAAGCTTGAAAAAATATGTCCAAGATCTCATTAACCTGAAGCGTTCTGGAGAGAGCCTGGCTCAGCTCTTGCAGGGCCACGGTTTCCTGAAGTCGAGCTTCGGCTTCTTTCTGGGCCCGAGCTACACTTTCGAATAAACGGGCGTTGGCAATAACGTTTGCCAGTTGATCGGCCATGGTTTGCAGTAATGATATGTCTTCGTCGGAAAACGCTCCACGTTCAACACTCTGTACGGTGAGGGCTCCGATTACTTCATCACGGCTTATGAGAGGCAAGGCCATTTCTGAGTGTGTGTCCGGTAAATGCGGATTCCGAAAGTGAACGTCCTCTTCACCCACATCCGACGCAATACGGGCCCGACGGTTGGCCACTGCCCAACCGATCATCGACTCACCGCCGATTCTGAGTTTATGCTTGTTTTTGAGTTGAATCTGGCCGGCCTCGCCGGTGCCGGCATGCAATTCAGCCCATTTCTTAGTCTCGTCAACCAGAAAAAGACCCACATAATAAAAGTCAAATTTATCGCGAATCAGGTTTACCGTGGTGTTGATCAGCTCATCGGTATCAAGAATTGAACTCGCTGCGCCGGAGACCTCGGCGGCTGTCTGTAATAGGTTTGAGCGATACTGGGCTTCGTCCAAAAGCTGCCGGCTCTCAAGCCAGAGCGCCAACTGATCGGCGATGGCTTCGCCCAAGTCGATGTCCTGCTGAGAGAAGTTGTATCCCTGGTCGGTGGTGTCTGCAACAAGAGAACCCACAACGGCATTTCGAACAATAAGAGGGATAAAGAGCATAGACTGCGCCTGGGTTTGGCCACGTGTCTCCGTATCGTCTTTAGTCAGCGGGTCGTTTTGAGTATCTTTAATAACCAGTGGTCCTGGTTTTTGCTGCAGGTTCTGAAAGACTAAATCCCGGTCGAGTGGCAGGATGAGATTAGATTCAACGGCGCGACCATCAATATATCTTGCTTTGGCTTCGTTAGTGTTGGTTGCTTGGTTAACAAGCATCAAACTGCCTTGCCGTAAGCCCAGCAAGGATAGATACTTGCCCAATAGGGTTTCAAACGTAGTGCCTGGCTCGGTCGAGCTGGCCAAGGCCTCACTTATACGATAGAGGGCCTGGGTCCTTTCAAGATTAATGCGGAACTGCTCGAAGAGCCGGGCATTTTCGATCGCCGCAGCTAATTGGTCGGCCATAATTTGCAGCGTTTCCACGTCATCGTTGCCAAAAGCGTTGGCTTCGACACTCTGAACGTCGAGCGCGCCGATAACGGTACTCCGGGAAATCAAGGGCAGAGCCATTTCTGAACGGGTGTTGGGTAACAGCGGATGGTTAAAGTGGACCCGATCCTGGCCAACATCGAGGGCGACACGCGGCGTGCCGCTGGCTGTAACATAGCCCACAATCGATCGACCGCCAATTTCTAGGCGGTGCGGACGTTTTACCATAATTTTACCAACCTCGCCTGTAGAGGCTCGTACCACGGCCCACTGCCGAGCCTCGTCGAGAAGAAATATCGAGACGTGATAAAACCCAAACTGATCGCGGATCAGTTCGACGGTGTTGCGTAGAATTCGGTCCAGATCAATAAGTTGGGAAACAGATTTACCCACTTGGGCCACTGCTTTAAGCTGTTCAGCCTGCCGCTCACTTTTTTCCAGCAAATGTCGATTTTGAATAGCGATGGCGATTTGATCGGCCATAGCCCGGGCCAAATCAGTCTCTCGCTGCGAGAACTCTCTGTACTCTTGCACAGAATCGGCCCCGATCCAACCAATTGTTTCGCCACGAATGATTATTGGCGCCTGCACCAGCGATTTGGTGAGTTCACCGATATTGAAATGTTTGAAACCCGCCAGCCGCGGGTCATTGGGAACGTCAACGCTGGCAAAAGGTTGACCGGAGATGAGGGTCTGTTGGTAGACCATGCCATCCCCAATGGGGAATTTTTGAGTGCCGACTTCCTGGGGCTGGCCATTTTGGACGTAAGCAACAAGCTCCCCATGCCGCCGGTCTGGCGTGAGTAATATGATTCCCCCTTGATCTAAGTTTAGGCTATACAAGAACTCAACCAGCGACTCTTGTAAAATTTCCTCGAGGCTGGTGGTACCCGCTAACACCCGGCCGGCGCGATAAAGAGATTGCGTTTCGGTTAAAGCCATTTCCATACGCTGCATTTGCCTGGCGTTTTCGATGGCTATGATGGCTAGGTTGCAAAGCGATTGATAAAGGGCTAATTCGCGGTCATCAAAGATGTGCGGCGCGTTATACTGGATTATGATAATTCCGATCACCCAGCCCCGGAGCACCAGAGGATGTATGACCGCGC